>NZ_JAOPXV010000138.1 GCF_025964975.1 Nocardioides sp. | reverse complement strand
CGGCGCCGCGGCTCAACAAGCACGCGGTGGTCAACGGGCTCGGCGAGGGTCGGCACCGGCTCCGGCTGGTGGTCAAGCGCGGTGGCCGTGCCTTCATCGAGGGCTTCGGCATCACCGGTTGATCCAGCACGGCACTGCACGACACAGCACGAGGCCCGCTCCGAGCACTGCTCGGGGCGGGCCTCGTCGTTCGTCCTAGCCGCGCTCAGCGCTCGGCGTCGGCCTTGATCTTGGCCAGCGTCTCGCGCATCCCGGCCCCGAGCTCGACCTGGAATTCGGCGACGCCGCCCAACAGGGTGTCGGTGAGCGAGCGCGAGATCGAGGAGATCCCGTCGGGAGCCTCCCGGCGCTGGGTCAGTATCGTGCCGCCGGTGCCGTTGTCGGCCAGGCAGAACGACCAGATGGTTCGGTTGTCCTTGATGCGGAAGGCGATCTCGCGGTGCGGCTCGAAGCGCACCACCTTGGCCCGGGTCGGCCACACCAGCGGTCCGCGACGGTTGACGTTGATGGTCGTGGTCCCGAGCTGGACCGGCCGGCGCCGGACGATGGTCCTGACGACCTGTGGGCTCCACTTCGACATACGGCCCAGGTCCGAGACGAGGGACCACACGCGCACCGGGGGCGCGTCGATGTCGATGGACTCTTCGAGCAGCGGGGCCACGAGGTCGGTCATGGCCGCAATCTAGTCGAGCTGCGGCATCGACTCCGTGTGGGTTCTGTCACCTTCACCCGTGTTGCAACATGCGCGAACGTTCAGCTCCCCCGGCTACCCGGGGGAATGGGGCGAGCAGCCGAAGAGCTCAGGCCTCCGGGTTCGCCTCGGCCCACGCGAGGAGCGCAGCGGTCGCGTCCTTCTCACTCATCGGACCGTGGTCCATGCGCAGCTCGAGCAGGTGCTTGTACGCGGCGCCCACCCGGCGGCCGGGGGCGATGTCGAGGATCTCCATGATCTGCGCCCCGTCGAGGTCGGGGCGGATGGAGTTGAGCTCCTCCTCCTCGGCGAGGCGGGCGATGCGGTCCTCGAGGGAGTCGTAGGTCCGACGCAACCGGTCCGCCTTGCGCTGGTTGCGGGTGGTGCAGTCGGCGCGGGTCAGGATGTGGAGTCGCTCGAGCTGGTCGCCGGCGTCGCGCACATAGCGGCGTACGGCGGCGTCGGTCCACTCGCCCGCGCCGTACCCGTGGAAGCGCAGGTGCAGCTCGACCAGCTTGCTGGTCGCATCGATCTCGACGTTGGAGAAGCGGAGTGCCTGCATCCGCCTGCGGGTCATCTTCGCGCCGACCACGTCGTGGTGGTGGAAGGTCACCACGCCGCCCGGCTCGAAGCGCCGCGTGCGGGGCTTGCCGACGTCGTGCATCAGCGCGGCGAAGCGCGAGATGAAGTCCGGTCCGCCACCGAGTCGCGTCTCGAGGTCGATGGACTGCTCGAGCACGGTCAGCGAGTGCTCGTAGACGTCCTTGTGACGGTGGTGCTCGTCGCGCTCGAGGGCGAGGGCGGGCAGCTCGGGCAGGACGTGTGCCGCCAGCCCGGTCTCCACCAGCAGGCGAAGTCCCAGCCGCGGGTACGGCGCGCACACCAGCTTGACGAGCTCGTCACGGACGCGCTCGGCGGAGATGATCTCGATCCGCCCGGCCATCGCCGTCATGGCGGCCACGACCTCCGGCGCCGGGGTGAAGCCCAGCTGGGCAGCGAAGCGCGCTGCTCGCATCATGCGCAGCGGGTCGTCGGAGAAGGAGTCCTCGGGCGTGCCCGGCGTGCGCAGGGTCTGGTTGGCCAGGTCGACGAGTCCGCCGTAGGGGTCCTCGAACTCCCGGCCGGGCACCCGGACCGCCATGGCGTTGACGCTGAAGTCGCGCCGGCCGAGGTCGCCGACCAGGTTGTCGCCGTACGACACGTCGGGCTTGCGCGAGCTCGGGTCGTAGGTCTCGGCGCGGTAGGTGGTGATCTCCACCTGCCACTCCCCGATCCGGGCGCCGATGGTGCCGAAGGAACGACCCATGTCCCAGATCGCGTCGACCCACCCCGCGAGCAGCTTCTCGGTCTTCTCCGGACGTGCCGAGGTGGCGAAGTCGAGGTCGTTCTGCAGCCGGCCCAGCATGGCGTCGCGGACCGGACCCCCCACCAGTGCCAGCTCCTCGCCCGCCGCGGCGAAGCGTGCGCCGAGCTCGTCGATGACCGGTCCGATGCGAGTCAGCTCCGAGGCGACGCGCCGCTGGACCTCGGCGATCGAGAGCGGAGGCAGGACGGCGTCGGACACAAGGGTGAACGATAAGGGATGAGGTGGGGAACGCCGTGGTCGCGAGAGTCGCGCCGGATGCCCTGTGACCGGGCACTAGAGTCGGTGCCGTGCAGCGCCTGTCCTCGACCTCTCGCGCCCGGAGGGCGACGGGACGGACGACGAGACGCACGACGACGGCGGTCATGCGCATCGTGGTGGCTTCGTTGGCCCTCGTGCTGATGAGCCTGAGTGTGCCGCTCGGCCTTCCCGCAATGGCCCACGCGCTCCCGAAGCCGGAGGAGAAGGAACCGCTCGAGGTGCACCTCGGGTCCATCAGCCCGTCCACCCTCAGCGACAACGACCGTCCGCTCACCATCACCGGGACGGTGACCAACCAGAGCGACGAGCAGTGGACCGAGATCCGCCTCTACTCCTTCCGTTCCGAGATCCCCATCCCGGACGCGCAGTCCCTCGCGGACTCCGCTGCGATCGAGACCGCCGCCTTCGTCGGTACGCGCATCATCGAGCCGGGCACCGAGGACACTGTCGAGGCGCTCGACCCGGGCGAGTCGGAGGAGTTCTCGCTCACCGTGCCGCGCGCGGAGATCCGCGTCACCGAGCCGGGCGTCTACTGGCTGGGAGTGCACGCCAGCGGCATCCCGTCCTCCTCGCTGGAGCGGGACGACGTGGCAGACGGTCGTGCCCGGACCTTCATCCCCCTGGTCCCCCGCCCCCGTGGCAAGGACAAGAACAAGGACACGGACACGGTGGAGGCTGCCATCGTCGTCCCTGTCCGGGAGACGGTGTGGTTCCAGCCCGACGGGCGCATCGCGCACCTCGCCCGGTGGACCAGGTCCTTGGGTGACGGTGGACGGATGGACGCCGTCCTGGACGCGGGAGAGGCCGCCGACGTACCCCTCACCTGGCTGGTGGACCCGGCCGTGCCGGCGGCCGTGCGGCGGCTGGCGGCAGGAAATCCGGCCCGCAGCCTGGCCCCTGATCCCCACGCTCCCCCACCCGGCGAAGAGCCCACCGAGCCGCCGACCGAGCCCACCGACGGCCCGGTCGAACCCGAGCCGTTCGCGGCGTTCTCCGACCCGATCCCCGCGCCGGTTCCCGAGGAGGAGCTGTCCGAGCGTGAGGAGGCGCTGGCCGCGCAGGCGCGGGAGTGGTGGGATCGCTTCCTCTCCCTCACCACCCGCGGGACAGTCCTGGCCCTGCCGTACGGCGACATCGACGAGTCAGCGGCTGCGACGTACGGCCCGGCGTTCTACCAGCAGGCCGTGACCCGCAGCACCCAGGTGATGGCCTGGCTGGGGATCCCAGCCACCCCTGCCCTGGCTCCGCGTGACGGCATCATGAGCCCGGCCGCCATCTCGGCCGCCGGCGAGCAGACGACGATCCTGCTGGGGGACAACACCTCGTTCGCCGGGCCGCCCGACTCCCCGTCGTCGATGGTGCGACTACTGGGGCACAAGGTGGTCGTGACCTCGACCGGCGCCGCGGCAGGCGGGCCCGGGCCGACTCCGGCCGACGACCCCCTGGCCCTGAGGCAACGCCTGCTCAGCGAGGCAGCCCTGCGCCTGCTCAGCGCATCGGCGTCGGCGTCGGGACCCCGTACGCCGACGCCTCCACCGGTCGTGATGATGCTGCCGGCCGACTGGCACCCCGAGGAGCCCGAGACGCTCCTGGCCGACCTCGACGTGCAGTGGCTCTCACCGGTCACCGTCGCCGACGTCGCGCTGCGACCGGCAGTCGGGATGAGCGCCGCCGACATCGCCTACATGACCGAGGACGGCGAGGCCGAGCTCGACGAGACCAGCTTCACCGCCGCCGAGGAGCTGACGGCGCGGGCCGAGCTCCTGTCCGGTGTCCTGACCCTGCAGGACCTCGTGCGCGAGCAGGTGGCCGACGAGGTGCTGGTGAGCCTCTCGAGCGGTCACCGCCTGCACCCCGACGAGGCGGCCCTGAGCGTGCGGGAGGCCGCGCGCTTCCTCGACGACCAGCTCGATCAGGTCACTGTCGAAGGCCCGCCCGGCGGGGCCGTCACCCTGTCCAGCGCGAGCGGCAACTTCTCCGCTGACCTCGTGAACGGCCTCGACCAGCCGGTCACCGTTCGGGTGGACG
>NZ_JAOPXV010000099.1 GCF_025964975.1 Nocardioides sp. | reverse complement strand
TCCCGCCGCCTACGCGACGCTCGCCGCGAACGAGGCCGAGAAGGCCGCCAACATCACCGTGGTCGAGGTTCGCGCCGTCGGTCGATTCGGCCGCGTGTTCCTGTCGGGCACCGAGAGCGAGGTCCTGAGCGCGCGTGACGCGGCCGTCGGCGCGCTTGAGCAGATGGAGGGGAAGTCATCATGAGCGTCATCGGGGTGGGCGAGGTCGAGGCGGCGGGCACCACGCTGACCATCAAGGCAGGCGACGTGCTGACTCCGCTGGCACGAGACCGCGCCGCCGAACGCGGGATCACCATCATCGTGTCAGGCCCCGATGCTCCTGCCTCAGCTGGGAGGGCTTCGCCGTCCAGCGCATCGCCTCGAACGCAAGTGAGCCCAGTGAACCTGTCTGACCCTGGAAGTCCTCGGAGCGCGGACGCTCGCACTCTCAACAGTCTCTACCGGCGGGGCGCCCCACTGGATCCCAGCCTCCAGAGCCGTCCGACAAGGACATCCGGGGGAAAGCCGCGCGCAGCCGTTATCGGAGCAGGCCACGTGGGTTCGATCGCCACGGTCCGGCTCGCCGAGTCGGACCTCTTCGAGGAAGTGGTGCTGATCGACCTCGTCGAGGGCCTCGCGGCCGGCATTGCCCTTGACCTGTGGCACGACGCCTCGATCGCCCGGTTCTCTACCCGGATCATCGGTAGCGAGGACATGGCGGCCCTGGCAGGCGTCGACTACGTCATCGTCACCGCTGGCAAACCCCGAACACCTGGTATGACCCGCACCGACCTGACCTCTGCGAACGCGGCGGTCGTCGGGCCCGTCTGCGAGCAGATTGCCAGGCACGCTCCCCGCTGCGTGATCGTCGTCGTGACGAACCCACTGGAGGAGATGACCCACCTGGCACAGATGCGCAGCGGGTTCCCGTCGGAACGAGTCCTGGGCATGGCCGGAGTTCTGGACTCCGCGCGGTTCTGTTCGCTCGTCGGACTCACCGGTCTGGCCCTCCCCAGCGAGGTCGAGGCGTTCGCCCTCGGCAGCCACGGACCGGAGATGGTCATTCCGCTCAGCCAGGCTCGCATCAAGGGACGCCCGCTCACCGACCTGATCACTGGTGACCAGCTGGACGCGATCGTCGAGCGCACCCGGGACTCCGGCGCAGAAGTTGTGTCACTGCTGAAGACCGGAAGCGCTTACTTCGCGCCGGGCCACTGCGCCGCTCTCATGGTCACCGCCATGGCCTCGCACAGCGGTCAGGTGCTGGCCTGCGCCGTCGATCCGAAGGGCAGCTACGGCATCCGCGACACTCGTGTGGGCGTGCCGGTCCGGCTCGGGCCCGCTGGTCTCGAATCGGTGGTCGAACTGCCTCTGGAACCGGGCGAGCTCACAGCGTTGCGGGAGTCGGCGGACCGGCTGCGAGAGCGCATCAACGAGGTGGCGTGAGATGCGGGCCGTGGTGACCACAGGAGACGGGGGTGTCAAGGTCGTCAGCGTGCCCGAACCCACTCTGCAGGATGCACAAGACGCGATCGTCGGAGTCGAGCACACCGGCATCTGCGGCACCGATGTCCACGCCATGCAGGGGCATCTGCCGGGGGTACCCGCCGGGACCGTACTCGGCCATGAGTTCGTCGGCACCGTGCTCGCCACTGGAGGAGCAGTCACCTCCATCAATGTGGGAGATCGAGTTGTTGGGACGGACTTCACCGCCTGCGGCAACTGCTGGCACTGCCGACGGCACGAACACTGGCACTGTCCTCGGCGTCGCTTCCTGGGGACCGGCACGTCCTTCGGACCCGAACTCAGCGGCGCCCAGGCAGAGCAGGTACGGGTTCCTTTCGCCGACATCTGCCTCGCAGTCCTCCCGCGAGGCCTGGACTCGGCGACCGCAGTGCTCTTGTGCGACAACTTCCCGACCGGCTTCGCGGCTGCAAAGAAGGCCTGCGTCGCTCCCGGTGACGTCGTCGCCGTGGTCGGCGGGGGCATGGTGGGTCAACTCGCTGCTCTGGCGGCGCAGCACCACGGCGCGTCCGTCGTTGTCGTGTCCGATCCGGTCGAGGCGCGACAGTCCGCTGCGCGAAGCACTGGCAACCTGGCCACCGTTCCGGAGCGACTCGTGCCCACTCTCCACGAGCTCACCGCCGGTCGGGGAGCCGATGTCGTCGTCGAGGCCGTAGGTGGCGCGACCGGGTTGGACGCGGCACTTCTTGCATGCCGTCCCGGGGGTACCGTGGCGAGCGTCAGCGCCCACGTGCAGAAGACGTGGAGCTTCCCACTCGCCGACGCATTTGCCCGAGAGATTACCGTCCAAATGGTGATTGGCGACCCCTTGAGGGATCGCGACAGCATGTTGGCTCTGGCCACCAGCGGTCTGCTCGGTCCCGCACACGACCTCATGAGAACGGCGGACCTGACCAGTGCCGTTGACGCCTACAGTGATGCGGCTCACAGTCGTTATCTCAAGATCGTCCTTACTGTCTGACGGGGGTCCGACCCAGTGATTGGCCCAGGAGGGCCCATGACCGAACGCTCAACGATTGAGCAGGCGCTGCTGTCGGAGCTCGACCGACTGTCGGAGGCGGGGTTGGACCGAGCCACGATCCTGGCTCGACTCGCCGACGCCCTGACCAGGAGCAACGGCGCGCCTGTGGGCGTGCACGACCTCCTGGTCGAGCACCCGCTCCCCTCGCCCGGGCAGCTCCTCCTGGGATCAGCCAAAGACGTCTGCGTCCAGGCAGGTGCCGGGATGTCGGAGGCCAGCAAGGTGATGTTGAGCACCGCGTCCCTGGCACTGGACCGGTTGATGCTCTCCCATCAGATCGAGCGGGACATGGTCGAGACCGGGCTGCTCCGAACCATCGCGACGCACATCCTCGCCGCGCACAGCGTCGATGAAGCCCTGGCGGCTGTCACCCACGAGGCAAGGACGCTGCTCGGCTCGGACATCGCCGGCGTGATGCTCGTCGACGGTGACGGCGACGAGATCGTGATGCGTGGATGTGCGGGCAATCAGCGGGTCGAGACTGCGCGCCTGAGGATGCGCAGCGGGCAGGGTCTCGCCGGACTGGTGCTTGCCACCGGGCAGCCAGAGCGCGTAGCCGACTATGTGTCCAGCCTCACCATCTCCGACGACTTCCACAGCTTGGCCCGGGACGAGCAGATCCGGTGCGCGATGGGCGCTCCCATCCGTGTGGGGACCCGTGTCATCGGCGTGCTGGAGGTGTGGCGTCGTGCGGCAACGCCTTACACCGACAGCGACTCAGCCCGCCTGCTCACCTTGGCCGATCTCGCGGCCGTGGCCTTCGACAACGCGCTGATGCACGAGACGAACGCCCAGTCTCTGGTCGAGATCGAGCGATCGCACCGCGCCCTCGCCTACCAGTACGCCGCGAACGACCGGGCCCTCCACGTTCAGCAGGAGCTCTTGGTAGTGCTCCTTCAGGAGCCACGCCTGTGCGACCTCCTGGAGGTGATCGCGCGAGCCACCCACAGCACCGTCCACCTTCTGGATGCAGATCGCGAGCAACTCGGCTCGCACCCCGCCGAGGCGGACTGCTCAGGGGCTGCGGAGCAGGTCAAGATGATGACGCGACACCACTCGAATGCATCTCCCCACACGCTCACCTGGAGCACTGGAGACGCATGCCGGTTCGCCATCGAGGACATCACCATCGGTGACGAGCTGGTGGGCTGGTTGTGCCTCGAGACCGACGCCGAGCCGGACGACCCCTCGGTCTCGACCGCGCTCAAGCAGGCGGCTGTCGCCTGCGCACTGCGTCACCTCCAAGAACAAGCTGGTGCGCGGGCGCGGGCCCAGCAGAGAGAAGAACTCCTCCTAGAACTATTGGAGGGGACACAGGAATCCCGTCGTGCGGCCATGTTGCGCGCCAAGCACATCCACATTGACCTGCGCGGCAGCCTTCGTGTCGTGGTGGTCGGGCCCAAGCAGCCGACTCCCGGACTGGAGACCCGCGACCTGCGCCGGGTCCAACGCGCCGTGACCGAGGTCCTGCAGAGCCATCAGATGTCGCGCGGACTTTCCGTGGTTCGAGACAAGCAGCTCTTCTTCGTCACGCGTTGTCCCGACCTCGAGCGCCTCCACCTGGCCATGATCGCCGCGCACGATGCCGCCGTGGCTTCACAGCCCGTCGTACCAATGGCGTGGGGGGTCAGCAGCGAGTGCGCTCACGCCCTGGACCTGAACGAGGCTCGGGTGGAGGCGGAGACCGCCCTACGGATGAGCACCATCCGATCAAGTTCAGAAGTCACCCTTTACGAGGACCTGGGCATCGTTGGCCTCTTCCTCGGCAGCTCGGCGGAGGTCGCAATGCGCCGCTTCGTCGCGGACACCCTCGGCTCCGTCATCGAGTACGACGCGCACAAGGGATCCCAGCTGATGCACACCCTCGGCACCTACCTCGATTGCAACTGCTCGCAGAGTCTGACGGCTGAGCGACTCTTCGTGCACCAGAAGACTGTGAAGTATCGGCTCAACCTCGTGGAGAAGGTCTCGGGCCTGGACCTCTCCACCCACCACGACCGTCTGCTCGCCGACATCGCCGTTCGTGCCTCCCAACTCACATGACGAGACCGAGCACCCCGCATTCCCGGTGACGTCCTCTTCACGGACACGCCCCACTACCCGCAACTACGCGTCGGACGCATCAACGGGATGGGCGAAGAAGTGACGTCCAGCAGAGTGGTGTACGGCTCCCGGTGAGGGGTCTGCTGAAGAGATAGGGGACTTCCAGATCGGCTAGGACGAGGGTCCTGGCTGGAAGGATGTCCACTGTGGCTGGCAGGTATCCCAAGGAGTTCAAGGAAGACGTGATCCGGGTGGCCCGTGATCGCGGGCCTGGCGAGACTCTCGAGCAGATCGCGCACGACTTCGGTGTGCACCCGGTGACGTTGTCGAAGTGGCTCAAGCAGGCCGACATCGAAGACGGCGTGAGGCCCGGTATGACGAAGGGCTAGGCAGGCGAGCTGCGTGAGGCGCGGCGTCGAATCCGGCGCTTAGAGCAGGAGAACGAGGTTTTACGTCGTGCCGCGGGGTATCTGTCCCAGGCGAACCTCCGGGGAAAAGGCTCTACCCGCTCGTGAGAGACCTCGCGGCGAGCGGGATCCCGGCCGAGGTCTCCTTGCAGATGCTCGGCTTGGGGCGCTCGCCCTACTACCGGTGGCGTGTTGCGCCGGTCACCGAGTCGGAGTTGCGTGAGGCCTACCTGGCGAACGCCATCTTCGACGCCCACCGCGACGATCCTGAGTTCGGGTACCGGTTCTTGTTCGACGAGGTCACCGACGCTGGCTATGCGGTGACGGAGCGGACTGTGTGACGGATCTGCTCCGACAACGGCTGGTGGAGCGTGTTCGGCAAGAAGAAGCGCCGCGGCAAGGGCAGCCCCGCACCCCCGGCTCATGACGAGCTCGTACGTCGCGACTTCACCGCTGCCGGGCCGAACCAGTTGTGGCTCACGGACCTGACCGAGCACCGCACGGACGAGGGGAAGCTCTACTTGTGCGCGATCAAGGACGTGTGGTCCAACCGGATCGTGGACTACTCCATCAGTGACCGGATGGAGTCCAAGATCGCCGTCGACGCCCTCAACAACGCCGTCGCCAGACGCGGCGTCGAGGGTCTCTCGGTGGCTGGGTGCCGGCTGCACTCGGACAGGGGCTCGCAATTTCGCAGCCGGAAACTGCAGCAGGCGCTGTAGCGTCACCACGTGGTCGGATCAATGGGCCAGGTCGGCTCAGCAGGTGACAACGACTCGATGGAATCGTTCTTCGCGCTGCTGCAGAAGAACGTCGTGAACCCGCGCCGATGGGAGACCCGCGATGAGCTCCGGATCGCGATCGTGTCCTAGATCGAGCGGACCTACCATCCCGGCGACGCCAAGAACGTCTCGGCCGGTTGACCCCGATCGAATTCGAACTCATCATGACCAAAGCCGCCGACCAGGCAGCGTAATCAGAAGTCCCCTGATCGTTCAGCAGACCCATACGGTGTTCTATTTCATTGTGAGCCGACCCAGGGTCCGAACAAGTCAGGCCTCAGCGGCTACTCCGTAGGACGCCGAGCTGGGCGATGTGACGCATGCCTGGGGCCATGGGCAGGGGTCCGAATTCGAGGCGCGCGGCCTGTGAGCCTGCAAGCGTCACCTACGGTGCGCGTCCTTCCACCTCCCCGCGACGCCGTGAGGCCACGCCGCGCAGATCGATGTAGTGATGCGGATCGCGCGGGCCGTGGGTCAGACCTTCGACTCTTGAAGGTCTTGGGTCACGAGATGGCTCCGAGGTCGTATGACTGCTCGGCGTGCACAGCGACGTCCACCCCGGCGTCCTCGTGTTCCTCGCTGACCCGCAGGCCAATTGTCGAGTCGAGGACTCTGGCAATGACGTAGGTCATGACGAACGAGAACGCGAGCACGGCCGACGCCCCGACCACTTGCCGCCAGAGCTGATCCATCCCGCCCCCGTACAGCAGCCCGTCGATCCCGGCTGGCGCCGCGGCCGTCGCTAGGAAGCCGACCGCGATGGTGCCCCAGAGACCACCGACGAGGTGGACCGCTACGACGTCCAACGAGTCGTCATAACCCAGCCGGAACTTGAGACCAATCGCCAGCGAGCAGAGCACACCAGCAACCCCGCCTACCGCGATCGCGCCCATCGGTGAGACTGACGAACAGGCTGGGGTGATGGCGACCAGGCCAGAGACGACGCCGGATGCCGCGCCGAGCGAGGTGGCGTAGCCGCCCATCAGCTTCTCGGTCGCGAGCCAGGCCAGGCTGGCGGCGGCGGTGGCGACCAGGGTGTTCATCCAGGCGACGGCCGCCGTGTTGTTGGCCGCGACCGCTGATCCGGCGTTGAACCCGAACCAGCCGAACCACAGAAGCCCCGCGCCGAGCATCGTCAACGGCAGGTTGTGCGGGCGCATGACCTCGGCACCGAAGCCGCGCCGAACGCCCATCACCATCGCCAGCGCGAGTGCCGCTGCGCCGGCGTTGATGTGCACCGCGGTGCCGCCGGCGAAGTCGATGGCTGCAAGGTCGTTGGCGATCCAGCCCCCGACGTGATCCCCCACGGAGAAGTCGAAGACCCAGTGCGCGACCGGGAAATAGACGAGCGTGGCCCATACCCCCGCGAAGACCATCCAGCCGCCGAACTTCATACGCTCCGCCACTGCACCCGAGATCAAGGCGACGGTGATGATCGCGAAGACCGCCTGGAACCCGACGAACGCCATGGCCGGCAATCCGCCCTCGGCGCTGGTGGTGTCCTCCATCAGCCCACGCAGACCGAAGTACTGGGTGGGGCTGCCGAGCAAGCCCCCGCCGATGTCGTCGCCGAAGGCGAGTGAGTAGCCGTACACCACCCACAGCACGCTGATCAGGCCGAGCGCACCGAACGACATCATCATCATGTTCAGCACGCTCTTGACGCGCACCATGCCCCCGTAGAAGAGCGCGAGGCCCGGTGTCATCAACAGCACCAGACTGGCGCTGGTGAGGATCCAAGCGGTGTCACCTGTGTTGACCATGAGGGCCTCCGGGTCGTGAGCAGTAGCGGGCGGACTCGCGCTCCGAGCAGCACGTCGAGGCCGACGATGCTCGACCAGATGTCGTTTCTGGGGCCCCGTACGTGACGGGGGTGTTAACTCCGGCGCCGCGCAGTGAAGTCCTTGTAACTACTGGGGTCCCCTGCGCCAACGGGCCAGTTTTTGGGCGATCCTGCCGGTGGCCACTCTCGGGCCCGCCCACGACGAAAGAGGTTCCGATGGCTGCGAGTGCCTACGAGGTGGAGTCCAAACAGTTCAGCATCGGCGCCGATGGCACGGTGAGCGGCGACGACGGTCAGGACGGTCGGCTGGCGGCGTCCTTGGGGTACGCCGCCAGGCTGGCTGCGCAGGTCGAGTACTTCCTCGACATCGGCACCCTCCAGACCATGTCAACCGTCAGCCCCGAAGGGATATCGGCGACCGTCACGCGGGACGAGGCCGGCGCGATCGGACTGTCGGTCCGCATCGAGACCCAGCGGTACCTACAGCCCAAAGTCTTCACCGTCGTAGGAGGTGCCGGCCTGCAGGCGGCACTGGCCCACTGCGTCCAACGCGTCCAAGACGCCCCGAACGTCCGATGGGCCGCCATCACCACCGCAGACAACCGGCTGGTCGCCGCCAGCCCACTCCCACCGGGACCGACAGTGCTGGGCGCCGCGCCGGCGCTGACAAGCGTGGGTGTGCGCGCGCTCGCCGCGCTGGGCGCTATCGACGGGCGACTCCGCGAGTCCTGGGTGCAACTCACCTACACGCGCGGCACGCTGCTCGTGGCCGCCGTCGAGACGCACTGTCTCTACGCGGTCGTCGACGAAGTCAACCGGGTCGGGTTCGGAGACGCCCTCGACGAGACCCGTGCCATCCTGGGTCGCCACGACGTCACTCGCGCAGACACCCTGGCGACTGGACCCACGCCGCAGAGCACGCCTGCCGTGGAAGAAGTGGTGGCGCCAGTTCCCCTGACACCCACTCCTGCACCCGTCGGGATGCGCTACCGGGCCCCGCAGCCCAAAGTCGCGAAAGAGGGCAAGCGAGGCTTCTTCGGGCGCTGACGAGCACCGCCCCTATCCCAGACTCATTCGGCCGCGTTGTTCAGCGCCTTCCACACCGGATCCAGCACGGCCGCGGTCTCGTGCGCTTCGCGTCCCAGTCGCCGCCACAGCCGGTCACCTGTCTCGAGCCGAAGCGGGCGCGGGCAGTCCACGGGCATGTCGCCGTCGTTCCCGAGTGCCAGGACGCTGTCGAGGATCCGGTACGGCGCCAGGTGGCGCGACAACAGCTCTTCGACGAGCACCGCGCGACCCTGTCGGGTGATCGTCGTACGCGAGACCAGGTCGCCGGGGGGCTCGTCAGACCGGCCGAGGACGAGGGTCCCGCGGGCGACCAACGCGGCCGCATCACCGATGCGTGACCGACATCGACCGGGTCACGCTGGACTCAGCTGCGGAGACCCAGGGAAGCGTGTCGAGCGACAATTTCGCTCCGTCCTCGACCCGGGCGGTGAACGACCACGTCGCAGACCCGCCCCGCATCGCGTACGCCACCGTGCCGGTGGTCTCTTGCAGGTGCAGGGTCAGCCCGTCGGCCACGACGCACTCGAGCTCCACCGAGTCCCCGGCCAGCAGCAGTGCTCCGGTGGGCGTCAGGGCCAGCGTCGCGCCGCACTCGTCCACCCTCAAGGTGACGACACGGAAGGCCCCCCGCGGGACGTGACCCGCACCCGTCCGTCAGCGGTACGCGCGAGCGAGACGAAGCACATGTCAGCGCGCGAGGGCGTGGTCGTCATGACCATGGCGCTCTTCCCCTGCGTGAAAGTGAGGAGCCATGGGACCCGGGTCGAGCGGCACCAGCTCACCAGCCTGGTGGCGGGCCACCTGCGAGCGCACCCAGCCGAGGAGGAGGGTGATCGAGGCGGGGTCGTGGCGCGACAGCGCGACCACCGGACGCCCGCCGCGCGCGGCGAGGGCGTCAGCGCTCATCTGGTCGACATCGACGCCGACGTACGGCGCGAGGTCGGTCTTGTTGACCACCAGCAGGTCGGCGCGCTCGATCCCTGGACCGCCCTTGCGGGCGACCCAAGTGCTGAGCAGAGCGACGGACTCTGGATAGTTGGGGCGCACCCCCCTGGCCAGCCGATCCCGCGCTACCATCCCCGCCACCGCCAAGAGCAGCTTGTCGGTGTCGGCCGGAGTCAGGTGCACGTCACACGGCCTTGGGGTCCGGACGGTCTCGAGCCACTGAGGCTTCCCTCCACTGACCTAACGCCAGACTTTCTTCCTGGTCCCGGCCGTGCGGTGAAGGGCGGGAACGTCATGGACGAGCAATGAGCCGGCGCGGAGACTGATCCACCCGTGACGAGCGAACCTGGCCAGGGCCCTGTTGGCGCTCTCGCGGGTGGTGCCGACGAGCTGGGCGAGCTCCGACTGGGTCAGTCCGTGGCTCACGCTGATCGACCCAAGGCGTTGCTCGCCGAACCGCTGCGCGAGGTCGAGCACCACTCTGGCCACCCGCTCCGCGACGCCCGTGAAGACGAGATCCGTGCTGACGGTGTTGGCGTGCCGAAGGCGTCGTGCCAGCACGTTCAGCAGCCAGGCACGCACCTCATGCCTCTGCTCGTACTGCTCCATCAGGACCTCGCTCGGAATGCTGCGGAGTCGCACGGGCGTCAGGGCCTCGGCGGACGCGGAACAGGCCCCGCCGTCTATCAGCGACAGCTCACCTATGACCTCTCCGGGCCCGAGGATCCCGAGGACGAGCTGGGCGCCCGTGGGAGCGCTGCGCATGACCTTCGCCATGCCGAGCTCCACGAGGAACAAGCCGTTGCTCAGGTCTCCCTCGCGGCAGATGACCTGTCGTCGCCGCAGCTCCACGACACGGGCACGTTCAGAAAGGGCGAGCGAGGAGGGGATGAGGTTAGGGAGCGCCACCGCCGTCCTGAGAGATGTCGATGGGTCATGGTCGGAGCGGAGAGCCTCAAGCACCGCCCCGCACCCCCTGATCGATGAGGTCAGCTGCCGGGCACACTTCTCGCAGCTCCGGCCGCTGGTGCAGCAGACTCACCAGGGGCTTGGTCACATTTGCCAGGGACGGCCTCGGCTTCGGGCGGCGCCGTGGGGTGTCGGCGCGGATCGATCGGGGGACCACGATCCGGTAGGTGTTCAGGCCGTCAGCGTGGGAGGCGTGCGCCCGAAGGCCAGCCCGCTGAATCGTCGCCAACACTGCTTGGTTGCCGGGCTGCACGTGACATGTCAGCGTCTCAGCGCCGCGCTCCCTAGCAGATTCGGCCAGCGCGGCAAGCAGCCTGGTCCCGTGGCTCTGTCCCTGCCAGCGGTCCTCCACCAGCAACCCGATTTCGAATGGGTCGGTGGCATTTGCCACGGTGCCGTAGCCGATGACTGCGGTGCCTGCCGTCAGCACCATGCTGAACCCATTGACCGGCTCGAGGAGTGCACGGGCCGCCGGCACCCGCAGTTGTGGCATGGGAGCGTGGTAGCGGCGATACAAAGTCTCTGCAGAGCAGCGTGCGTGCATGGCGATCAGCGCCGGACCGTCGGCGGCGGTGCCTGGGCGGATGGCTACCGGATCGTCGGCAACCGGGACCTCGCCGGCCGTGTAGGGGAGGTTCCCTGATCCGGCCAGGCGGCGGAGTTCTCTCGCACGCGCGACCTCAGTGTTAGTGAAGGGAATCGAGCGTTCCAGCACGACGTGCTGCCCGTCGTCGTCGCCCAGCACGAGGGTGTGGGAGCCTGTCGCGGCGTCAAGCAGGCTGCGTAGCTCTTGTTCCAGCGTGTGGGGGCTCTGCATCACCCGCCCCGCGGCCCGCATGTAACGCATCGGTTGGTCCTGAAGGACGCGGGGGGTGCACGGCGCGACGACCACCTCCATGGCACCGGCTCGTCGGACGAGCCGCTCGACATCCGCCACGGTCCAGCTCTCCTGTGTGCGGAGCACGAGCTCATCGACGACAAGATCGTCAGGGCACGGGTGCATCTCGAGCGCAAGAATATTCACCTCCTGCTGGCCGCAGCTCTCCGCAAGTGCCGCCAACGTTCCTGGCCTGTCCTCGAGCAACGCACGTACCTGCCACCACATGAGCAACTCCTTCTCTCGGCGATGTAGAACAGCCTCGTGGCGCGGCCTTGCGGATCGAATACGCCCGTGTTGCCGCCGTGTAAACATCTCTGGGCTCGGTGACCAGGAGCGACATCGGGCAGCGACGTGGATCTAGCGGACCCCGCGCGCCACGGTCGCGGTAGCCGCCTGCTGGCGTTACAAGTCCGCGACGGTAGTTCTCGGATCGGCTGGTTGTCTCGCCGTCACTCGTAGGGTCCCTTCGTGGTCTCCACGGCGACGAGTGCCCGGCGATCTACCCCACCGGGGTACCGGAGGAGCGCCAGATCCTGCTCGCCGACGCCTCCGACGCCATCGAGGATCTGCCGCACTCACTGCTTAGAGTGCTGCCACCGGATCACGAGGTGACACCTTCATCCACCACGACCGTGGACTCGACCGTCGCCGAATTTCTGCTGGCGCTCTGCCGGCGTACCGCTTCGGTCCGCGGTGCATCCGGGTGCGCCTCAGCGATCTGGAGGCCTCCGGACACCGCATCCCGAGTGCCCGAACCGGCGATTGAAGGGGGGCACATCCGATGCATATCCGATTGTCGACGACGCTTGAAAACGAGGCCATAGCGACGGTCGAAAACGAGGCCACCCAGACAGATTGGATGGGTGATCTCAGTGGAGGATTGGGCTTTGATCCGGCGGCTGGTTGCGGACGGTGTTCCGCAGCGGCAGGTCGCACGGGATCTGGGTATCGGTAGGTCAACGGTAGA
>NZ_JAOPXV010000022.1 GCF_025964975.1 Nocardioides sp. | reverse complement strand
ACTACGACGACTCCTACGCCGTGGTGAAGCGCCAGCTGCTGTGGGTGGTCATCGGCCTGCCGTGTGCGTTCATCGCCTCCCGTCTCTCGGTGAGCTGGGTGCGCGGTCTGGCCTGGCCGGCCTACATCCTGTCCCTGTCGCTGCTCTTCCTCACGTGGATGATCGGCGTCGAGCGCAACGGAAACCAGAACTGGCTCGCCGTCGGCCCGTTTGCCATCCAGCCGTCCGAGGTCGCCAAGCTCGGCCTGATCCTGTGGGCCGCCAACGTCTATGCCCGCAAGGAACGGCGCCTGGGCAGCGTGCACCACGTCATGGTGCCCGTCGTGCCCGGCATGCTGCTGGCGACCGGCTTCGTCGTGGCCGGTCGTGACCTCGGCACCGCACTGGTGCTCTTCGCGATCCTGCTGGGCATGCTGTGGGTGGTCGGCGCGCCCGCCCGGCTCTTCATCGTCTGCATCTCAGTCATCGGTGCCGTTGCGGTGTTCCTGGCGGCGATCGACAACGAGCGGCTCTCCCGCATCACCACCTTCGCCGACCCCTTCAAGGACTACCACGGCACGGGCTGGCAACCGGCCCACGGCCTGTACGCCCTCTCCACCGGCGGGTGGTTCGGGCAGGGCATCACTGCCTCGACGCAGAAGTGGGGCGACCTTCCGGAGGCCCACACCGACTTCATCTTCGCCGTGCTGGGAGAGGAATTGGGACTGGTCGGCACCTTGCTCATCGTCGGGCTGTTCTTCACGATCGCCTTCGCCGCCGTGCGGATCGCCATGCGCACCGAGGACCCCTTCGTCCGCTACATGTCCTTCGGCATCGTGGTCTGGCTGATCGGCCAGATGATGATCAACGTCGGCATGGTGCTGGCCGTGCTGCCGGTCATCGGCATCCCGCTGCCGCTGGTGTCGTACGGCGGCTCCGCCCTGCTGCCGTCCCTCGTCGCCCTCGGCATCCTGGCCGGCTTCGCCCGTCGCGAGCCCGAGGCGGCGCAGGCGCTTGCCGCCCGCCGCCGCAACCGTTCCGCCGGGCTCTCCGCCGGTCGTTAGGAACCCACCGACATGCGCATCCTGCTCGCCGGCGGTGGCACCGCCGGCCACACCTCGCCCCTCATCGCCACGGCCGATGCCCTGCGCCGGCTCGACCCCGGCGTCGAGATCACCTGCCTCGGCACGCCCCGTGGCCTGGAGAACACCGTCGTCCCGGCGGCCGGCTACCCCCTCGTGCTGATCCCTCCCGTGCCGCTGCCGCGGCGGCCGTCGGTCGAGCTGCTGCGGGTCCCCGGTCGCCTGCGCGGCGCCGTACGCTCCACGCTCGAGATCTTCGACCGGGTCCGGCCCGACGTGGTGGTCGGCTATGGCGGCTACGTCTCGATGCCGGCTTACCTCGCGGCCCGCCGCCGGGGGCTGCCGCTCGTCATCCACGAGCAGAACGCGCTGCCCGGTCTGGCGAACAAGGTCGGTGCTCGCGTGGCGACGCGAGTGGCGGTCAGCTTCCCCGGCACGCCGCTGGCGAGGGCAGAGCTCGTCGGGCTGCCGATCCGGCGGATGATCTCGACCCTCGACCGGGGCGCGATGCGCGCCGAGGCGCGCGCTTTCTTCGGCCTCGATCCCGACCGGCCCACGCTGCTGGTGACCGGCGGCTCCCAGGGTGCACGTCGCATCAACGAGTCGGTCGCCGCCGCGGCGCCGGCGCTGGCAGCCGCCGGCGTTCAGGTGCTGCACGTCGTCGGACCCAAGGGTGAGGCTGCTCCCGAGGTGAGGGGCGTGCCCTACGTCGTCGCCCACTTCGTCGACCGGATGGACCTCGCGTACGCCGCAGCCGACCTGGTCCTGTGTCGCTCGGGCGCCTCCAGCCTCACGGAGGCCGCAGCCGTGGGGTTGCCGGCCGTCTTCGTCCCGCTCCCCATCGGCAACGGCGAGCAGGCGCTCAACGCCCGCGCTGTCGTCGAGGCCGGGGGAGCGCTGCTCGTCGCCAACGAGGCCCTGACCAGCGAATGGGTCACCGCCACGATCCCGGACCTCGCCACCGACGCAGACCGCCTGGCGGCCATGGGAGCAGCCGCGGCTGCGATGGTCCCGCGCGACGCCGACGACAAGCTGGCCGCGATGATCGTGGACGTGGCGCGATGAAGCTGCCGGTCCCCGACGTGCTGCTCCCCGCCGCCCAGCTCGGCCGGGTGCACTTCATCGGCATCGGCGGGGCAGGGCTCTCCGCCATCGCCCGGATCATGGCCGCCACCGGCATCCCCGTGTCGGGCTCCGACGACCAGGACACCCCCTTCCTGCCGGCGCTGCGCGAGCTGGGCGTGACCTGTCACCTCGGCTATGCCCCTGAGCACCTGGCGCACCTCGGCGAGGCCGACACCGTCGTCGTGACGACCGCTGCCCGCGACGACAACCCCGAGGTGGTCGAGGCGCGTCGTCGCGGGTTGCGTCTCCTGCCGCGGTCGGCGGGGCTGGCCGCCACCATGACCGGCCGCCGGGTCGTCGCCGTCGCCGGCACCCACGGCAAGACCACGACCACCGGCCTGCTGACCAACGCGCTGCTGGCTGCCGGCTCCGACCCGACGTACGCAGTGGGCGGCGTGCTGACGGCCACGGGCCGCAACGCCGACGCGGGCTCCGACGACCTCTTCATCGCCGAGGCCGACGAGTCCGACGGCGCCTTCCTGGTCTACCGGCCGCACGCGGCGATCGTCACCAACGTCGAGCCCGACCACCTCGACAACTGGGGCACCGAGGAGGCCTACCGCGCGGCCTTCGACGAGTTCACCACCACCATCGACCCGGACGGTTTCCTCGTGTGCTGCCTGGACGACCCGGGCGCAGCCGCGCTGGCGCACGCCGCCCGCGCGCGTGGGCTGGAGGTGATCACGGTCGGGGTCTCCGACGACTGCGACCTCCGGCTGGAGCACATCGTCTTCGACGGGGCCGCCTCGAGCACCAAAGTCTTCCGAGGTGACACCGAGCTGGGAGAGATGCGGCTGCACATCCCCGGCCACCACTACGTCCTGGACGCGGCTGCCGCCCTGGCTGTGGGCCTGCGGCTGGGCTTCTCGTTCGCGGACCTCACGTCAGGGCTCGCTGCCTTCACGGGGACCGGTCGCCGCATGGAGCTCAAGGGAGAGGTCGCCGGGATCCGCGTCTACGACTCCTACGCCCATCACCACGTCGAGATCGCCGGGGACCTGCAGGCTGCGCGATCCATCGTCGGCGACGGGCGACTGGTGGTCGCCTTCCAGCCACACCTCGTCTCGCGCACCCGCACCCTCGGCGCCCAGATGGGCCGGGCGCTCGGGGCGGCCGACGAGGTCGTCGTCCTCGACGTCTACCTCGCCCGCGAGGAGGCCGACCCTGCGGTCACTGGCGCGCTCGTGGCCGACGCCGTACCCCTGCCGGCGGAGGAAGTCGCCTACCTCCCCGACTTCGACGCGGTCCCCGCTGAGCTCGTCCGGCGTGCCCGCCGGGGCGACGTCATCTTGACGCTCGGCGCGGGAAGCATCACCCAGCTGGGACCTCGCATCCTCTCCCTCCTGCAGGCGCGCGATGACTGAGACCCGCACGCGCGAGTCGTCGCACCAGCGAGCCGAGCGGATCACCCGCCAGCGCTTCGCTCGCAGGCAGTGGGCCCGTCGCTGGATGCGCTGGAAGTTCGCCGTCGCGGTCGTGTCGCTGGTCGCCCTCGTGGGGGCAGCAGTGTGGCTGGTCTTCTACTCCACGACTCTGTCCGTCACGCGGGTGGATGTGGTCGGCAACAAGCTCCTCTCCGACGACCGCGTGACCCGGGTCGCGGCTGTGCCCGCGGGCGAGCAGCTCGCCCTCGTCGACCTGGAGGAGGCGACCCGGCGGGTGGAGACGTTGTCCGAGGTCGTGGACGCCGACGTCACGCGAGCGTGGCCCGACACGGTGCTCATCACGCTGACCGAGCGCGTGGCCGTCGCCGTCGTCGAGCTCGGCGGCAGGATCCGCGGGCTGGACGCCGACGGCGTGCTCTTCCGTGAGTACACCTCGGTGCCGCCGGGACTGCCACGCGTCCAGCCGCAGACGTCGACCGGCACGGACGCCCTCAAGGAGGCAGCCGGCGTCGTCTCCACGCTGCCTCGAGATCTCGCCGCCCGCGTCGACCATGTCGAGGTGCAGACCATCGACCAGATCACCCTGGTGCTGCGCGACGGGCGCGAGGTGCGCTGGGGGAGTGCGGAGGAGAGCGAGCTCAAGGCCACGGTGCTGGTCCGGCTCCTCGAGGCGCAGCAGGCGCCGGTCTACGACGTCAGCGTGCCCGCGAGCCCGACCTACAGCTCCCGCTGAGAATTTCTCCTCATCGATTGCAGCAGCCCGGCGTGTCCGGCCCGGCCAGCGCGTCGGCCATGCCTATGGTCATGACAACGCGAGGTTGACATAACTATAACCCTCAGGCTCACCGTTAGAGTTTCGCGGTCGCTGAGGGCCACTCATGCCAACCGGACGACTTCCCCGGACACGACCCACACGAAGCGACCCCCTAGTCACGAGAGGCCTGCAGCCATGGCAGCAGCACAGAACTACCTGGCGATCATCAAGGTCGTGGGTATCGGTGGAGGCGGCGTCAACGCCGTGAACCGCATGATCGACGTCGGCCTCAAGGGTGTCGAGTTCATCGCGATCAACACCGATGCCCAGGCGCTGCTCATGAGCGACGCCGACGTCAAGCTCGACATCGGCCGCGAGCTCACCCGCGGCCTCGGTGCGGGCGCCAACCCCGACGTCGGCACGCGTGCAGCGGAGGACCACGCCGACGAGATCGAAGAGGTCATCAAGGGCGCCGACATGGTGTTCGTGACCGCCGGCGAGGGCGGCGGCACCGGCACCGGCGGTGCCCCCGTGGTCGCCCGCATCGCGCGCTCGCTCGGTGCGCTGACCATCGGTGTGGTGACCCGACCGTTCACCTTCGAGGGCCGGCGCCGCTCGGTCCAGGCCGACACCGGCATCGAGAGCCTGCGCGCCGAGGTCGACACCCTCATCGTCATCCCGAAC
>NZ_JAOPXV010000225.1 GCF_025964975.1 Nocardioides sp. | reverse complement strand
CCTACGCCGAGGAGGCCGGCCTGAAGTCGGCCACCTTCGCCATCCACGCGCCGTACGCCTACGGCACGCTCAGCGTCGAGTCCGGCACCCACCGCCTCGTGCGGATCAGCCCCTTCGACAACCAGGGCCGCCGCCAGACCAGCTTCGCGGCCGTCGAGGTCGTGCCCGTGCTGGAGCAGACCGACGAGATCGAGGTCCCCGACGAGGAGATCCGCGTCGACGTCTACCGCTCCGGTGGCCCCGGTGGCCAGTCGGTCAACACCACCGACTCCGCCGTGCGCCTGACCCACCTGCCCACCGGCACGGTGGTGTCCTGCCAGAACGAGAAGAGCCAGCTGCAGAACAAGGCCAGCGCGATGGTCGTGCTCAAGGCCAAGCTGCTGGCCCGCAAGAAGGCCGAGGAGAAGGCCCACCTCGACGGGATGCGCGGTGACGTCCAGGCGTCATGGGGCGACCAGATGCGCAACTACGTGCTCAACCCCTACCAGGTCGTCAAGGACCTGCGCACCGGCTACGAGAGCGGCAACCCCAGCGCGGTCTTCGACGGCGACCTGGACCCGTTCATCGAGGCGGGCATCCGCTGGCGCGTCGGCGCCGACAAGGCTGACGCCTGACGCTTCATCGGGGAGTGACTACGGACGAGGTCTGTCGTCCGAGGCCGCGGTCAGCATGTCGAACACGTCGCCACTGACATCGTCGGGAGGGTCGACGGCATCTCGTGCACTCAGCACTCCGAGCGCTTCGGCGTCCTGGACGGTCCACACGGTTCCGACTCGCGACGTCGCAACCCACGTGGTGCCCTCCGGGCAGCTCTCGATCCGGGCGACCTCGGCGACGGGAGCTCCCCGAGGCGATGGAGCACCAGGGCCCGGCGCTGCGCTTCCGGCAACGTGCGCAGGGCCCGGACCAGGACGACCGACGTCTCGCTCGGTGGCGTCGCGTGCTCGGGCGGTCGGGACCGCGCGAGGTGGTTCATCGCTGTCTTCGTACGCCGCCAGCGGCTGACCGCCAGTCGGCTGGTGACCTGCCGGACCCAGGCCCCCGGGACGTCGTACGTCTTCGGGGACGACCAGCGCGCCCAGGCCCGGCTGTAGGCCTCCTAAGCCAGGTCCTCGGCGGCGGCCAGGTCACCTGTCATCGCAGAGGCCACGGCCACCGTGCGTCGCCAGGTGGCGTCGTAGAACGCGGTGAAGTCGCGCTCTGCGGTTGGCTCCATGCCGTCCCCAGTGTCAGGAGGCTGCCACTGGAGGGACCACGCTCTGCGGGTCCGTCCGGCTGCATCCTCGTTGATCGGGACGTCTACGTCCCGCGAAGTGCCTCGAGTACGACGACGCACCACTCCCCGACGAGCCCGACGTCCGCGTCGTCGCGACCGTTGATCTCGCAGCTCACCCAGGCGTCGCCGACCAGGCCCGAGATGCC
Organism: Nocardioides sp.; assembly: GCF_025964975.1. Classification (GTDB taxonomy): domain Bacteria; phylum Actinomycetota; class Actinomycetes; order Propionibacteriales; family Nocardioidaceae; genus Nocardioides. Next base: position 4,241 of record NZ_JAOPXV010000225.1, on the reverse strand, counting down.
GACCGGGCCGGCGCCGGTGTTGAGCCTGCAGCTCTGGGCGAGGCCAGGCCCTCCGAGCGGCGGAGCCGACCTCCGCGGCGTGCACTTGGGGCCCACGCTCTCGGAGACGAGGTCCTCGGCGCGCTCCGCGGTGATCGGCGGAGCGAAGACCCACGCGCGCGCCGTCACCTGACCTGCCGTCCAGGAGCAGCCGAACTCGTTGCCGATGTCCTTGCTGCCGGGCAGCCGACCTCCGGGCTGCCACGAATGCTCGTCGCTCGCAGCGCTCCCGAGCGCCACAGCGATCGCGCTGTCGCTGATCCGGTCGCAGAAGGCGGCCCGGACAACCGTGACCTCCGAGGTGTCGTAGGCGGCGAGCGGAGTCGACTCGACGGTGGCTTCGGTGGACTCCGTCGAGGGCTTGTCCGCCTCCGGGTCTGCCGAGCACGCGGCGGTCGTCATCAGCAGCACGCCGACGATCGCGGTTGCCGGTCCGGAGGAGCGGCGGCGCTTCGGCGTACGAGGTGAGACGAGCACGACGCCACCTTAGGTGTCTCGTTCCGTCCCATGGCCTGCTGCGCACCGCCCGGGGACGAAACGAGGCACCCAGGCCGCGTGGTCTCGGGATCTGCTGGGTCCAGCGCGTAGCCTCGGTGGCGTGATTCGCTTCGAGAAGGTGACCAAGACCTACCCCGGCCATGCCCACGCCGCGCTCGACCAGGTGAGCGTCGACGTCGACAAGGGCGAGTTCATCTTCCTCGTCGGCTCGTCGGGATCCGGCAAGTCGACCTTCCTGCGGCTGGTGCTGCGTGAATACCGCGCCACGTCGGGTCGGGTCTACGTCGCGGGCAAGGAGATCAACCGGCTCGCGAGCTGGAAGGTGCCGCGCCTGCGCCGCGAGATCGGCACCGTCTTCCAGGACTTCCGCCTGCTCGGCAACAAGACGGTCACCGAGAACGTCGCCTTCGCCCTCCAGGTCATCGGCAAGTCCCGCAGCGAGATCGACAAGCTGGTGCCGGAGACCCTGGAGATGGTCGGCCTGACCGGCAAGGGCGAGCGCCTGCCCGACGAGCTCTCCGGTGGTGAGCAGCAGCGCGTCGCGATCGCCCGGGCCTTCGTCAACCGGCCCAAGATCCTGATCGCCGACGAGCCCACGGGCAACCTGGACCCCACCACGTCGGTGGGGATCATGAAGCTCCTCGACCGGATCAACCGCACCGGCACGACCGTCGTCATGGCCACCCACGACGCCGGCATCGTCGACCAGATGCGCAAGCGCGTCATCGAGCTCGAGCACGGGCGCGTGGTGCGCGACCAGGCCCAGGGCGTCTACGGCTTCTCCAACTGATTTCTTCGGCTGACCTCCCGTCTTCCCCGACACCAAGGACTGACACCTCTCCATGCAGCTTCGCTACGTCTTCTCCGAGCTCGGCAACGGTCTTCGACGCAACCTCTCCATGCACATCGCGGTGATCCTGACCCTCTTCGTCTCGCTGACCCTCGTCGGGCTGGGGGTGCTCTTCCAGTTGCAGGCCGACAAGGCCGCCGCTCACTGGGGCAGCCAGCTCCAGATCCAGGTGGCCCTCTGCAACGCCGAGGACAGCAACCCGGCCTGCGCCAGCGAGGTCACCGACGCCCAGCGCGACGCCGTCACTGCGGTCATCGACGAGAACCCGGAGGCTGCCGGCTGGGACCTAGAGACGAAGGAGCAGGCGTTCGCCAAGGTCAAGGAGCTCTACGGTCCGGAGAAGTTCGAGGGTGAGAACGCCGTCCTCACCGCCGAGGACATGCCCGAGTCACTCTGGGTGGAGCTCGAGGAACCGGAGGAGTACCAGGGCATCGTCAGCGCGGTGAAGGGCCTCGACGGAGTCGCCGGCATCCGCGACATGCGCCGCTACATCGAGCCGATCGTCGGCACGATCGACACCCTGACGAAGTTCTCCATCGCCACGGCAGCCTTCCTGGTCGTGGCCGCCCTGCTGCTCGTGGCCAACACGATCCGCCTTGCGGCCTTCGCGCGGCGCAAGGAGATCGGCATCATGCGCCTGGTGGGCGCCTCCACGCTCTACATCGCGCTGCCGTTCCTGCTCGAGGCCCTCGTCACGGCACTCCTCGGCGTACTGCTCGCAACCGGGGCGCTGGCGGCGTTCATGTACTTCGGCATCGAGCAGCGTGGCCAGGACCGGCTGCAGTTCATCCCGTGGATCGGGATGGAGCAGTATGTGGTCGCGGTTGTGGTCATCGCCGTGCTCGGACCGTTGCTCACCGTGCTTCCGACACTCGTGCTGACACGCAAATACCTCAAAGTGTGAGCCGAGCGGGATACCTTCGAGGCGTTCCCTTCCCCGAACGCAAAGTAAGGCCTCCCGGTGCGATCCTTCCCCCGTACCGCCCGCAGCCGCATGGCCGCAGCAGCCGCTGCGGCTGCCCTGGCGCTGGGCGCGCTCACCGTCCCGATCTCTCACCCAGCCTTCGCCGACGATCTCAAGGACAAGCAGAAGGCCGTCGAGAAGGAGATCAACCGCGCCCACGACGACGTCCAGGAGTCCAGCAAGGAGCTCCGGCGGGCCAGCGCCCGGCTGGCGGAGGCGAAGACACAGCTCGCTGACGCGCGTACGGCGCTCGCGACCGCCCGCGGCAAGCTGGCCGTCGCCCAGGAGCGCGACGCCCTGATGCAGGCCGAGCTCGCCCAGGCCGAGGCGGCGCTCGCCCAGGCCCAGAGCGATCTCGAGGCGGGACAGGAAGACGTCGCCGTGCAGCGCGACCTCGTCGGCGACACCATCACCCGTCTCTACATGGAGGGTGACCCCGACCTGGTGGCCTTCGCCTCGTTGATCGATGCGGAGTCGGCCCAGGACCTCTCGCGACGCGCGGAGATCAGCGCGATCATGGTGGACACGCAGACCCGCGACTACGACAAGCTCCAGGCTTCCGAGGTGCTGCTCGCCGTCAACGAGGACCAGGTCGAGGACGCTCGCGACGATGTCGCGCTCAAGCGCGAAGCGGCCGCCGAGAACCTCGCCACGATGGTGGCGCTCGAAGCCGAGGCCGCCGACGCCAAGACCGACGTGGTGGCCCTGGTGGGGGAGCGCGCGTCCGCGCAGGACGACGCGGCCCGCGCCCGGGCCCGGGATCTCCGCAAGCTCAAGGAGACCGAGCGCCAGAAGGCACGGATCGAGGAGATGCTGCGCAAGCGCGCCGCCGCGGCCCTGCGTCGGGCGCGCGCCAAGGCCGCCGCAGCCGCCGCCGCGAACTCCCAGGCTGCCACGAACGCCCGGGTGGGTCCGACGTCCGGGCTCCTCCAGATGCCCGTCGGTGGAGGAGTGACGTCGCCCTTCGGCTACCGGACGCACCCGATCTACGGCTACTGGGGGCTCCACGACGGGGTGGACTTCGGTGGCGGCTGTGCGCAGCCGATCGTCGCGGCCGAGTCCGGAGTCGTCATCTCGTCCTACTGGAGCGACGTCTACGGCAACCGGCTGATCATCGACCACGGCGCCCTGGCCGGCGCCGGTGTCGCGACGATCTACAACCACGCCTCGCGCTACACCGTCGGCACCGGCACCCGCGTGCAGCGCGGCGAGATCGTCGGCTACGTCGGCGACACCGGCTGGTCCACCGCCTGTCACCTGCACTTCACCGTGATGGCCAACGGCAGGGCCGTCAATCCCGCCGACTACTTCTGAGGTCTCGCCCCAGCCCCAGTCCAGTTCGAGCGGCGCGTGAGCCACCTTTTCCAGATCAGGAATGTGGCTGTGTGACCGCTCGCGGGTGTCCGGCGGGTGGTCAAACCCGGTTGAGGCGTCTGAGAAGATGGCCGGATGGCCGCCAAGGAGAAGGATCAGCGCAATCGCCTGATCGCCCAGAACAAGAAGGCCCGCCACGACTTCCACATCGAGGACACCTGGGAGGCCGGTCTGGTGCTCCAGGGGACCGAGGTGAAGTCCCTGCGCGAGGGCCGCGCGAGCCTGGTCGACGGCTTCGTCGACATCGACAACGGCGAGGTCTGGCTGCACGGCGTCCACATCTCCGAATACGCGCAAGGCACGTGGACCAACCACGCCGCTCGCCGCAAGCGCAAGCTGCTCCTCAACCGCGTGGAGATCGACAAGATCGAGCGCAAGGTCAGCGACAAGGGCTACACCATCGTGCCGCTCAGCCTCTACTTCAAGGACGGCCGCGCCAAGATCGAGATCGCCCTGGCCCGCGGCAAGAAGGAGTACGACAAGCGCCACTCCCTCGCCGAGCGTCAGGCCAACCGT
>NZ_JAOPXV010000181.1 GCF_025964975.1 Nocardioides sp. | reverse complement strand
TCGCCACAAGCACGAAGGTCGCAAGGAGGCCGTTGCGCCGACCTTCCCCTCGGCGCCACCCGCCGGCCAGGGCCGCGATCCCGATCGCCACGCCCGTGCTGGCACTCAACGAACCGAGCACCAGGAGCACCGGCAGAGCTGCGGGGAACCGGGTCCCGACGTCCCAGCGGCGGGTGACGAGGAGCAGCCATGGCAGCACGGCGTAGCCGATCAGGACGGGCCAGTGGCCGATGACGAGCCGCTCGACCACGAAGGGGTTCCACACCATCAGCGAGGCGGCGAACAGCCGCACCCCGACGACGGAGCCGCGGCCGACGAGCGCCGCAGCACCCGCTCCGGCGGACACCAGCGAGCCCAGCAGCACGATCTTCTGCAGCAGCATCCCGGGGATGACCGTGTCGAGGACCGCTACGACGGCGTCCGAGGGGACGGCACGCGGCAGCGCCGTACCAACTCCCCACGCGTCGCGGGTCAGGGCGAGGTCAGGGACCCAGACCATGTCGTAGCTGAGCACGAAGCCGGGACCCAGCGCGCCGCCCAGCATCAGCACTGCCAGCACCAGGGACCACAGGGCCGGCGCCCACCTGTCCAGTCGTGCCACCTGGTCGTTCCCCTCCGCTGCCGACGAGAGCCCGCCGCGCGGGTTGTGCTGGTAGTGGACTGTAGTGGCGACCCGAACAACTAGGCTCACCCGCGTGCGGATGAGAGACACGCTGCTTCGCGTCGCCAACAGCAGCTCGGGCATCGCGGTGTCGATGGCGATGATGAACGTTTCGACGTACGCCTTCGTCATGGTTGCCTCCCGGCTCCTCGGCAAGGAGGGGTACGGCGCACTCGCAGCGTCCATCAACCTGCTGCTCGTCATCAGCGTCGGCGCCCTCGGGTTGCAGGCGACCGCCGCCAGACGGATCTCGGCGGAGCCTGAGCACGTAGGCCAGATCGAGGACTCCATCCTGCGCGTCACCTATCGGGCAGCCGCCGCGCTCGGTCTCATCCTGACTCTCCTCAGCCCGGTCATCCAGCGGGTGCTCAACCTCGAGCACCTCGGCACGGCGCTGGTCATCGCCGCCTGCGCGGTGCCGCTGACCCTCACGGGCGGGCTCGCCGGCATCCTCCAGGGCGAGCGTCGCTGGGCGGCACTCGGACTGCTCTACCTGATGACGGGCGTCCCCCGGCTGGTCATCGGCAGCCTGCTCATCGCCTGGCGCCCGACCGAGCTCTGGAGCCTGCTCGGTGTGGCCATCAGCTTCTGCGCACCGGTCGTGGTGGGCTTCTGGGCGCTCAGGAACCGCCGCCGCCCCCACGTGGCCCACCCCGCACACACGGGCATGGCCCTGTTGAAGGAGAGCATCCGCAATGGCCAGGCCCTCTTCGCCTTCTTCGCGCTGAGCAGCGTCGACATCATCGTGGCCCGCAACGTCATGCCCAACGACGAGTCGGGCCTCTACGCCGGCGGACTCATCCTCACCAAGGCCATGCTCTTCCTGCCCCAGTTCGTGGTGATCGTGGCCTTCCCGTCGATGGCGACCGGGAGCGAGCGGCGCAGGGCCCTCGTGGTCAGCCTCTCGCTGGTCGCGACCCTGGGTACCGTCGGGACCCTGGCAGCCTGGGCGCTGTCGGGGATCGCCATCCGCTTCGTGGGCGGCGACGACTTCGCCGCCGTGGAACCTCGGCTGTGGGTCTTCGCGATCCTCGGCACCCTGCTCTCGATGATCCAGCTCCTGGTGTATTCGGTGCTGGCGCGCCAGGGCAAGCGCTCGGTTTATGTCGTCTGGCTGGCCCTGGTCGCACTCGTCGGCCTGGGTCTGACAGCCGACTCGGTGCTCAGCCTGGTGACGATCGTGGTCCTGGTCGACGTCGCACTGTTGGTCGTGCTGCTGGCGATCAGCGCGTGGTTCCTGCGGGAGGGAGCCAGCGCCACCGAGGAGACAGTCCCGGCCGGCGTACCTCAGTGAGCCGCGTCGTGCCAGCTCCGGCCGGTGCCGATGGACACGTCGAGGGGGACGGTGAGGTCGGCCGCACTGCCCATGTGATTGCGGACGAGCTCGGCGAGAGCCTCGCTCTCCCCTGGTGCCACCTCGAGGACGAGCTCGTCATGGACCTGCAGCAGCATCCGTGACGACAGGCCCTGCTCGATGATGGCGGACTCCACGCCCAGCATCGCCACCTTGATCAGGTCTGCCGCGGAGCCCTGGATGGGCGCGTTGAGCGCCATCCGCTCGGCCGTCTCGCGTCGCATCCGGTTGTCGCTCGTCAGGTCGGGCAGGTAACGGCGACGACCCATGATCGTCTCGGTGAAGCCCGAGCGCCGCGCCTCGTCGACGATGCCGGCGAGGTAGTCGCGGATGCCGCCGAACGTCTCGAAGTACTCGTCCATCAGTCCTCGGGCCTCCGACGGCTCGATGCGGAGTTGCTGGGAGAGTCCGAAGGCCGACAGGCCATAGGCCAGCCCGTAGTTCATCGCCTTGATCTTGGCTCGCTGCTCCGGCGTCACCTCGTCGGCAGGCGTGTCGAAGACCCGGGCCGCCGTCATCGAGTGGAAGTCCTGTCCGGACCGGAAGGCCTCGATCAGCAGGGCGTCCTCGGACAGGTGGGCCATGATGCGCATCTCCACCTGGCTGTAGTCAGCCGTCATCAGCGACTCGTAGCCCTCACCCACGACGAATCCCTCCCGGATGCGCCGGCCGGCCTCGGTCCGGATGGGGATGTTCTGGAGGTTCGGATCGGTGCTGGAGAGCCGCCCGGTGGCCGCGATGATCTGGTTGTAGGTGGTGTGGATCCGCCCGTCCGAGCCGACCGTCTTCAGCAGCCCCTCGATCGTCTGGCGCAGCCTGATCACGTCGCGATGACGTAGGAGGTGCTGGAGGAACGGGTGCTCGGTCTTCTCGTACAGCGACTGCAGCGCGTCCGCGTCGGTGGTGTAGCCGGTCTTGGTCCGCTTGGTCTTGGGCATGTCGAGCTCGTCGAACAGCACGACCTGCAGCTGCTTCGGGGACCCGAGGTTGATCTCCTTGCCGATCACGTCGTAGGCGTCCGCGGCGGCGGCCTTGACCTGGTCACCGAACTCGGACTCCAGCGCCTCGAGGTGGTCGACGTCGATCGCGATCCCGGTCTGCTCCATGCGCACCAGGGTCCCGATCAGCGGCAGCTCGACATCGGCCAGCAGAGCCGTGCCGCCGTGCTCCTCGACGGCGTCGTCGAGAGCGTTGGCCAGGTCGAGGATCGCGCGCGCGGTCAGCATCGCGACGTCGCTCGCCCCGGTGTCACCCAGGGTGTCGAAGCTCAGCTGGTCGGCGTCCCCGGTGTCTTGGCGGAGCTCCCGCTTGAGGTAGCGCAGGGTCAGGTCGGCGAGGTCGTAGGAGCGCTGGTCCGGCTGGACGAGGTAGGCCGCCAGGGCGGTGTCCACCGCCAGTCCGCACAGCTCCCACCCGTGCGCGGCCAGCGCCAGGGCCGGGCCCTTTGCGTCGTGCAACACCTTCGGCTGGGCGGTGTCGGCGAGCCAGCCAGCCAGGGCAGCGTCGTCCTCCGGCGAGATCTCGGTGACGTCAATCCAGGCCGCGGCAGCCGGCCCGGAGGCAAGCGCCACCGACACGACCTCTCCGGTCCCGGCCCGCCACGATCCTTGTACGGCGACGGCCACCCGCTCACCCTGACCGGCGTGCGCCGTCAGCCACGCCCCGATCGTGCCGCTCTCCAGCCGCTCACCGTCGAGCTCGAAGCCCGACTCGGCGATCCCGTCGTCGGCGGCTGGATCGATGGTGTCCATCAGGCGAGTGCGCAGCTCGCCGCGGAACTCCAGCTCGTCGAGGAGCTCGAGCGCCGTCGTGCGGTCCCAGGGTTGACGAACGGTCTCGCCGGGGCGCAGTGGCAGTGTGAGGTCGCAGATCAGGGCGTTGAGGTGGCGGGTGCGGATCACGTCGCCGAGGTGTGCGCGAAGCGCCTCCCCCTTCTTGCCGGGGATCTCGTCGGCTCGCGCGATCACGTTGTCGAGCCCGTCGAACTGGTTGATCCACTTGGCTGCATAGCCCTGCCCGACACCGGGCACGCCCGGCAGGTTGTCGGAGGTCTCGCCCACGATCGCGGCCAGCTCAGGATAGCGGTGGGGCGGGACGCCGTACTTGTCCTCGACATAGGCCGGCGTGAGCCGAGCCAGGTCACTGACGCCGCGCATCGGGTAGAGCACCGTCGAGGACTCGGTCACGAGCTGGATCGAGTCGCGGTCGCCGGTGAGGATCAGCACCTCCATCCCCTCCGCCATGGCCTGCGTGGCGAGGGTGGCGATGATGTCGTCGGCCTCGTAGCCGTCGAGCTCGAGGTGCTGGATGCGCAACGAATCGAGGACGCGCTGGATCAGCGGGAGCTGGCTGCTGAACTCCCCCGGGGTCTTGTTGCGCTTGGCCTTGTATTCCGGGTATTCCTCCAGCCGGAAGGTCTGTCGGGACTTGTCGAAGGCCACGGCCACATGGGTCGGCACCTCGTCGCGCAGCACGTTGACCAGCATCGAGGTGAAGCCGTAGACCGCGTTGGTGTGTTGTCCGGTGGCTGTCGAGAAGTTCTCCACCGGCAGGGCGAAGAAGGCGCGGTAGGCCAGGGAGTGCCCGTCGAGCAGGAGCAGGCGGGCGGTCGGTGAGGTGGCGGCGGCACTCGTCTCGGACACAGCGCGACTCTAACCGTTTGGACCGACGCCACCGACCGGTCGGGTGTCGGTCAGAATGCATCCATGAGTGAGCCCAGACTGCCTGCCATCGACATCAGCATCGACGAATTCGTGGCGAGCATGCCGCACGGCATGGGCGGCCTGAACGAGAAGTTGGGAGTCGTCATCACCGAGATCTCCCCGGAGCGGATCGTCGCGACGATGCCGGTCGCTGGCAACACGCAGCCCTACGGCTTGCTCCACGGTGGTGCGTCCGTCGCGCTGGCGGAGACCTTGGGCTCCATCGGATCGGCGATCCACGCCTTCCCGGACAAGATCGCGGTCGGCGTCGACATCAATGCCACCCATCACCGGTCCGTGACCGCGGGCACCGTCACGGGCACCGCAACCCCGATCCACCTCGGACGGAGCATGGCGGCCTTCGAGATCGTCATCACCGACGAGGACGGCAGGCGACTGTGCACCTCACGCATCACGTGCGCGCTCCTGGACAGTCCTGCCAAGCCCTGAAGGGCTCGGCGGCCCGCTAGTTGTGCGCGTGCTCCCGGCCCACCCGACGGGCGGCCAGGACCTTGTCGATCTGGCGCGAGCCGCGTCGTCCGGTCGCTGAGCGTCGGGCCGACAGCTTGGCGCGCACCGCCGACGTCGTCGCCGCGCGCAGGGTCGCCTGGGGTGTCAGGGCCAGCCTGGCCATGAAGCGGTTGGCGTCGCGCGAGCTGGCCATCGCGGCTGTCGCAACGGTGCCGACACCCTGGTTCTCGGCGAACCGAGCAGCAGCGTCGATGAGCGCCGTTCCGACCCCGCGCCGACGGAAGACCGGGAGGACATGGGGCGACACGGCCATCACCGTGGGCTCGAGGTTGAGCGGGGACAGGGTCGTCGCCATGAGGAGCACCGCGCCCGCGACCTCGCCGTCGCACTCGGCGACCGCGATGCAGCGGTCGTCGCGGGACTCGCACTCGGCGATGACCCGGCGCACGTCGGCGACCTGCTCCTCGGACGTGCCGCGGCGCAGGATGTCAGTCCACAGCTCGCGCAACACAGACGCGTCAGCGACGTCGGCTGGTCGCACGTTGACCAATGTCCGGCTCATGCCTCAACTCCCCAGGATCTTGCCCCGTGAATGCATTCCCCGTACCGGGAGTTCTCCCGGCCCCGCTTCCGACCATATGCCCACGCGCTCGGCGACGTATCGCAAGGGTGTGTCTCAGGCAACGCCGAGGTAGGCCTCGCGCACCGAGGGGTCGTCGAGCAGCGCTGCGCCCGTGCCGGTCTTCACGATGCGGCCGGTCTCCAGGACGTAGGCCCGGTCAGCGCGGGACAGAGCCTGCTTGGCGTTCTGCTCGACCACCAGGATCGTCGTACCCTGCTCGGCGATCTCGCTGATGATGGAGAAGATCTGCTGGATCAGCATCGGCGCGAGGCCCATGGACGGTTCGTCGAGGAGCAACAACTTGGGCCGCGACATGAGCGAGCGACCGATCGCGAGCATCTGCTGCTCGCCCCCTGACATCGTGCCGCCGACCTGCTTGCGGCGCTCCTTCAGACGCGGGAAGAGCCCGAAGACGCGGTCGAAGTCCTCAGCGATGTTGGCCTTGTCCTTGCGGGTGTAGGCCCCCATGTCGAGGTTCTCGGTCACCGTCATGCCCGGGAAGACACCTCGGCCCTCAGGCGTCAGGCACAGTCCCTTGCGCATGCGCTGGTCGGCGCGGAGCTTGGAGACATCTTCACCGTTGAAGGTGATGCGGCCCGAGGAGAGTCCACGGACGCCGGAGATGGCCCGCATGGTCGAGGTCTTGCCAGCGCCGTTGGCGCCGATCAGGGCAACGACCTCACCCTCGGCGACTTCGAGGCTGATCCCGTGGAGCGCCTCGATCTTTCCGTAGTTGAGGACGACATCCTCAAGCTTGAGCAGCATCGTCCGGCTCTCCTAGGTAGGCAGCAATGACCTTGGGGTTGCGGGCGACCTCTTCGGGCAGCCCTTCAGCGATCTTCTGTCCGAACTCGAGCACGACGAGCCGGTCGGTGACGCCCATGACCAGCTTCATGTCGTGCTCGATCAGCAGGACGGTCTGGCCCTTGTCCCGGATCTTCCGGATGAGGTTCATCAAATCGGCCTTCTCGGCCGGGTTGAAGCCGGCGGCCGGCTCGTCCAGGCAGAGCAGCTTGGGCTCGGTGGCGAGGGCACGAGCGATCTCGAGCCGCCGCTGGTAGCCGTAGGGGAGGTTGCGCGCCAGCTCGTGTGCCCGGTCGGCGATGCCGACGAAGCGCAGCATCTCCATGGACTTCTGGCGCCCGGCCCGCTCCTCCAGCGTGTGCCGACTGATCCCGAAGACCTTGGCCAGACTGCGCTTCAGGGGGTTGTCGGGGAGCTCGTGCTCCTTCGCCTTGACCCGGTAGAGCCGGAACAAGGTGCCCATGACGCTGGTCTTGTGGCGCGCGTCGGCGCCCACCATCACGTTCTCCATCGCCGTCATCTCCGGAAAGAGACGGATGTTCTGGAACGTGCGGGCGATGCCCATCGCGTTGATCCGGTGCGGCTTCACGCCGCTGACGCGGTCGCCGTCGAAGCGGATCTCCCCCGAGGTCGGGGTGTAGACGCCGGTCATGACGTTGAAGCACGTCGTCTTGCCGGCGCCGTTGGGTCCGATCAGCCCCAGGATCTCTCCCCGGCGGATCTCGAAAGCAACTTCGTTGAGCGCCACGACACCACCGAAGCGGAGGGTGACGTCGTCGACGACCAGCAGGGCGTCGCCGGAGCTACCCGCCACGTGTGCGCCGGATTCCAGGGTCTGCTCAGACATCGGCAGCCGCCTCCTCTGCTTCGTGCTTGCGGTCTTCGAACTCTTTGGCGCGTCGTCGGCTCGGGACCAGGCCCTGCGGCCGGAGCACCATCACCAGCACCATCGCCACACCGAACGCGAAGGGCCGCCAGTCCTGGAACTCGCGGAACCGCTCGGGCAGGTAGGTGATCAGGAAGGCGCCGAGCATGACGCCCACCATGTTGCCCGACCCGCCGATGACGACCATCGCCACGAACAGGAAGGACAAGTTGAGCGCGAAGCCGGTGGGCTCGACGTAGGCCTGCTTGCTGGCGAAGAGCAGCCCGGCGATGGCGCCGAGCGCGGCGCCGATGGCGAAGGCCCAGAGCTTGAACTTGAAGGCGTTGACGCCCATCACTGCGGCGGCGTCCTCGTCCTCGCGGATGGCCAGCCATCCCCGCCCGACCCGGCTGTCCTCGAGGCGCCGGGTCATGAACATGAGCAGGATGAGAACGGCCAACGCCAGCCAGTACCAGTGCGCCGACTCGATGCTCGAGAAGTAGTTCTCGCTCGGCTCGGGCGGACGAGGGACGCCGATGATGCCTGCCGGACCGTTGGTCACGGCGTCGACGTTGCGCGAGAGGATCCGGATGATCTCACCGAAGCCCATGGTGACGATGGCGAGATAATCGCCACGCAGGCGCAGCGTCGGCGCACCCAGCATCACCCCGGAGATCAGCGCGATCGCGAGGGCGATCGGGATGCAGAGGGCGAACGGGACCGCCCAGCCCTCGGAGAGACCGAATTTCTCCGCAATCAGCTTGGTCACGGGCGACGATGGGGAACCGAAGATGGCCACCGAGTAGGCCCCCAACGCGTAGAAGCCGATGTAGCCCAGGTCCAGCAGTCCGGCCAGTCCGATCACGACGTTGAGGCCGATCGCCACGATCATGTAGATCACGACCACGAACAGCACCCCGCCCCAGTCCGAGCCGCCCGAGCTGAGGTCGGTACGGACGTAGGCGAACGGCAGGATGGTGAGGAAGGGCAGGTAGAAGGCGAAGGACACCAGCGCCAGGACGATCGGCACCTTGGCCCAGAGCGGCAGCGCGGCGAACCTGTCCGCGATGCCCAGGGCCGGGAGGCCCATGAAGCCGGACTTGCGGTCCCCCGCAACCTCCGGCCCTTCGGTCGTGTAGCTGTAGTCGCCACCCCTGTCACTCATGCGCGTGCCTTTCCGAGCGATTCACCCAACAGGCCGGTGGGCTTGAACATCAGCACCAGCACCAGGACGATGAACGCGGTCACGTCGGCCCAGCTGGAGTTGAAGACGGTAGAGGCGTAGACCTCCACGATACCGAGGAGAAGCCCTCCGACGAGGGCTCCGCGCAGGTTGCCGATCCCGCCGAGGACGGCCGCCGTGAAGGCCTTGATGCCGATGATGAAGCCGATGTCGAACTTCGTGAGGTCGAAGGCGATCGTGTAGAGCAGGGCTGCGACACCGGCCATGGCCCCACCGAGGACGAAGACCAGCATGATGACGCGGTCCTGGTTGACGCCCATGAGCGCAGCGGTGTCAGCGTCCTGGGCGACGGCGCGGACCCCGCGTCCGAGGCGGCTCTTGTTCACGAACTGGTCGAGCGCGACCATCATCAAGATGGCGCCGACGACGATGAAGACCTGGACGTTGGTGATCCGCACGCCACCGACGTCCAGCAGCACGACCGTCTGGATCGGGGAGGGCACGTTGACCGGCGCTCGGCCGAAGGGCGGACCGAAGAAGAACCGCAGCACGTGGCCGAAGATCTCGACGAGCACCAGGGAGCAGCCGATGGCGGTGATCAGGAAGATGAGAGGCGGTGCGTTCTTCTTGCGCAGCGGCTTGTAGGCGATCCGTTCCACGGCCAGCGCCACGGAGGCCGAGGCGACGACGGCTGCGACGAGCGCAGCCAGCGTGGCGAAGATGACCATGCCCATGCCTGACGTGTCGTCGGCGCCGAGCACGGTGTAGACGCCGAGGACGGTCCACGTCCCGACCATGAACACCTCGGAGTGCGCGAAGTTGATGAGTCGCAGCACGCCGTAGACCATCGTGTAGCCGAGGGCGACCAAGGCGTAGACGGAGCCCTTGGTGAGACCGTCGAGGGTGTGGCCCCCTAGATCGCCGAACAAAGCGTTGAAATCCATGAACCTCTCCGAACACCTGGGGGACCTCCCGGGGGTGGCCACCGGGAAACGTCAGTCACGAGGGCGGCCGGGCTTGCGCCCGACCGCCCCGTGACTAGATGAAACGTGTCAGCCGAGCGAGATCTCCTGGTCGGGAACGAGCTCCCCGTCCACGACCTTGTAGGCCCAGATCACGACGTTCTCGACGGCAACGTCACCGTTCTCGTCGAAAGCGATCTGCTTGGTCTTGCCCTCGGCGTCGTAGTTGTCGACGAACTCCTCCATGGCCTCACGGGTGAGCGCACCGTCCGCGATTCCGTCGAGGAAGATCTGCATCGCGTCGAAGCCCTCGGCGGCGTACGCGCCGGGAGCCTCGCCGGTCTCGGCCTCGAAGTCCTCAGCGAAGGTGCCGCCCTCGATCGGGACACAGGGGCAGGTGATGATGGCGCCCTCGCCGGCCTTGCCGGTCGCCTCGCCGAAGCCGGCGCCGTACAGGCCGTCGCCACCGATGAAGGGGATCTGGATGTCAGCGTCACGCATCTGCTTGAGCAGCGGCGAGGCCTCGGCGATGTAGCCGCCGTAGAACACCGCGTCAGGCTGAGCCGACTCGATCTTGGAGATCGTGGGCGAGAAGTCCGTCTGCGCGACCTGCGTCTTGTCGCTGGCGACGACGAGGTCACCCAGCTCCGAGGAGACCATGGCAGCCAGCGGCTCACCGTAGGCGTCGGAGTTGTCGATCACGAAGACCTTCTTGGCGCCGATGACGTCGCTGAGGTACTTGGCAATCGCCTGACCCTGGATGTCGTCGTAGCCGACGACGCGGTGGAAGACCGGTGACGGGTCCTCCTGCGTCAGGTCGGTGGCGGTGGCGGACTGGCTGATCATGGTCAGGCCGGCATCGCCGAAGATGGACTTGGTGGCGCGGGTCTCACCGGAGAACGCGCCGCCCATGACGCCCAGGAACGTGTCGTCCGTGGCCATCTTGGTCGCGACCGGAGTCGCCTTGGCGGGGTCGCCCTCGGTGTCGAACTCGACGATCTCGATGTTGCAGTCCGAGTTCTCCTCGCTCCACTGCTTCAGCGCGAGCTTCGCGCCATCCACAGAGGGCAGCACGATGCTGGAGTTGGCGCCCGAGAGGGCACCCATGATCCCGATCTTGCCTTCACAGTCGCTAGCGGCGGCCGTGTTGTCTTCTGTGGAGCCACAGGCCGTAGCCGTGACGGTCAGGGCCAGCGCGATTGCACCAAGCCCAGCTCGAGTGTTGAGCCTCAAGGCCTTCTACCTCTCGTCAGGTCCTCGGCTCGACTACCGAAGACGCAGAGTTCTCAAAAGTTCGCGGCCAGGTCCCGAGTCGGCCACGCCCCTTCGGAGCGGAAACGTACACCTCTCGGGGCGCCTCCGTCAGCAGCATCGGCGACAGTCGCAGAAACATGGTCAATCCGTTATCTAGTGATCCACGTCTCACGACCCGGATGCGCCTCCTGGGCCGTGCTCGACGACTCCCTCCGCGACCTGTCGCATCGAGAGGCGGAGATCCATCGCAGTCTTCTGGATCCAGCGGAATGCGTCGGCCTCGCTCAGACCCAGCTGCTGCTGGAGCACGCTCTTGGCCCGGTCGACCGCCTTGCGTGTCGCCAGGGACTCGTGGAGGTCGGCCACCTCCTGCTCGAGGATGGTGACCTCTGCGAACCGGCTGAGCGCCATCTCGATGGCCGGCACGAGGTCGGAGCGGGTGAACGGCTTGACGAGGTAGGCCATCGCCCCCGCGTCCCTCGCCCGCTCGACGAGCTCGCGCTGGGAGAAGGCAGTGAGGATGACGACTGGCGCGATCCGCTCCCCGGCGATCTGCTCGGCCGCCGCGATGCCGTCCAGGACAGGCATCTTCACGTCCAGGATCACCAGGTCGGGGCGCTGCTCGCGGGCGAGGTCGACGGCCTTCTGACCGTCACCTGCCTGACCGACGACGTCGTAGCCCTCCTCCTCCAGCATCTCCGCGAGATCCATCCGGATCAAGGCCTCGTCCTCGGCGATGACGACGCGACGGGGGGCGGGCGGGGCGGCAGGCTCGGTCACGGCGACAAGGCTAGTCGGGTACGGTTTCCTCGCTCCCCAGCCGGGTTGGCGGAATGGCAGACGCGATGGTCTCAAACACCATTGTCCGAGAGGGCGTGTGGGTTCGAATCCCACACCCGGCACCACGGCGTCGGTTGCGCCCGCAAACATCGGCCCATGCCTCACGTCCGGCCGCAAGCAGTCGTCGCCAGCGCCCTGGCGGCCTCGCGATCCGGCATGTCCGACGCTGACAACGGGCGTCTGCATGGGGTAGCTGTCACGACCATTCGCCGGTGGCGAAGTACGAACAGCTCGACGCCGGCATTCTGGACCTGATGCGCGCCGTGAAGCCTGGGTCTCGCCCGCACACCCGGCGCGTTCCCGGCGTCGTCATCTCGACCGTCTCTTGGAAGCACTGGCCCTGCCTGTTCCCCCAGCACGGCGCCGGTCGCAAGCATCAGCGCGCGATCGCGCTCGAGGAGTGGCAGCGCGCCGTCGTGACAGCCTTCCCCGCCGACTTCCTGCGTGGGCTCTTCCACTCCGACGGCGCCCGGGTCAACACCTGGGCGACCCGGCTGGTTGCGGGTGAGAGGAAGCGCTACGACTAGCCGCGGTGGCGGTTCAGCAAACGCTCCGGCGACATCGGCGACCTCTGTTGCTGGGCGCTCGACCTCGTCGACATCGCGTGGCGCCGGTCGGGACCGTGGACCATCTCGGTCTCGAGACGTGCCGATGTGGGCCGGCTGGACGACCTGATCGGACCGAAGTCCTGACTCAGCGCGTACGCCGATACGCCGGCGCGGCGCCGTTGATCGCGTCGCCCATCCGGTGGATCCGCAGGGCGTTGGTCGACCCCGGGATGCCGGGCGGGCTGCCGGCGATGATGACCACGAGGTCACCCTCCTTGACCCGGCCGATGTGGATGAGCGCCTCGTCCACCTGCCGCACCATCTCGTCGGTGTGCTCGACCTCGGCACCCTGGAACGTCTCCACGCCCCAGGTGAGGGCCAGCTGTGAGCGGGTGCGCGACTCCGGGGTGAAGGCGAGGATCGGGATGGGTCCGCGGTAGCGCGAGAGGCGCCGGGCCGAGTCGCCGCTGACCGTGAACGCAACCAGGAAGGCAGCTCCGACCGCCTCGGCGACCTCTGCCGCGGCCTTGGCGATGATGCCGCCGCGCGTGTGCGGCTGCCACGAGACGGCTGCCATGTGGCTGAGCCCGTGCTCCTCTGTCGAGGTGACGATCCTCGCCATGGTCTCCACCGCGATGATGGGGTACTCCCCCACGCTGGTCTCGCCGGACAGCATCACGGCATCGGCTCCGTCGAGCACGGCGTTGGCGACGTCACTGGCCTCGGCGCGGGTCGGCGCGGGTGCGGTGATCATCGACTCCAGCATCTGGGTCGCGACGATCACCGGCTTGGCGTTGCGGCGCGCCTTGTCGATGATCCGCTTCTGGTGGATCGGCACGTCCTCGAGCGGGCACTCGACGCCGAGGTCGCCGCGCGCGACCATGATCCCGTCGAAGGCGTCGACGATCTCGTCGATGTTGTCGATCGCCTGCGGCTTCTCGATCTTGGCGGTGATCGGGACGAAGATGCCCTCCTCGCGCATGATCGCGCGCACGTCCTCGGCGTCGGCCGCGCTGCGGACGAAGCTGAGCGCGATGAAGTCGACACCGAGGTTGAGCGCCCAGCGCAGGTCGTCGGTGTCCTTCTCGGACAACGCCGGAACCGACACCGCGACACCGGGCAGGTTGATCCCCTCGTTGTTGGAGACCTCACCGCCGACGACCACCTCGGTGACGACGTTCGTGTCGTCGACCGAGGTCACCTTCAACCGAACCTTGCCGTCGTTGATCAGCAGCGGGTCGCCTGCGTGCACGTCGCCGGGCAGTCCCTTGTAGGTCGTCCCGCACTGGTCGACCGAGCCGACGACGTCGCGCGTCGTGATGGTGAAGGTCGCGCCCTTCTCGAGCTTCACCGGGCCGTCCCCGAAGGTCTCGAGGCGGATCTTGGGTCCCTGGAGGTCGGCGAAGATGCCGACGCCATGACCTGACTCGTCACTGGCCTGGCGCACCAGGCGATAGAGCCGCTCGTGATCGGCGTACTGGCCGTGGCTCATGTTGAGGCGGGCCACGTCCATCCCGGCGTCCACGAGTTCGCGGATGCTCTCGGGGGTGGACACCGCAGGGCCGAGGGTGCAGACAATCTTCGCTCTACGCACGCGCTGACCCTACCGGTTAGAACGATCCAATGCGCGACCCGCTCGATGGTTTCCTCACACGTCAAGGGGGCGGGCCGGTGCCGACACGTCGCCGTACGCACCGCTCCATCCCCCAGGAGGTGCGTCAGCCACAATCCGTACGCCGACAACGTGGCTGTGGCACCGCCGGGTGCCCGAGCTGAGGGCGAGGCGC
Organism: Nocardioides sp.; assembly: GCF_025964975.1. Lineage (GTDB taxonomy): Bacteria > Actinomycetota > Actinomycetes > Propionibacteriales > Nocardioidaceae > Nocardioides. Next base: position 3,152 of record NZ_JAOPXV010000181.1, on the reverse strand, counting down.
TCAGACGCCCAGCGGGCGTTCGTGCGGCTTGATCGGCACCGGCAGGGTCGAGGATCCCGTGAGGTAGGTGTCCACCGCGGCCGCTGCTGCCCGGCCCTCGGCGATCGCCCACACGATCAGCGACTGCCCGCGGCCGACGTCGCCGGCGACGAAGACGCCGGGCACGCTGGAGGCGTAGGACTCATCGCGGACGACGTTGCCGCGCGCGTCCAGGTCGACGCCGAGCTGGTCGACCAGACCCTCCTGCTCCGGGCCGGTGAAGCCCATCGCGAAGAGCACCAGCTGCGCCGGGATCTCCCGCTCGGTGCCCTCGATCGGCTGGAACTTGGCGTCGACCTCGACGATGCGCAGCGCGGAGACGTTGCCGGACTCGTCGCCGAGGAACTCCTGCGTCGAGACGGCGAAGACCCGGTCGCCCGCCTCCTCGTGGGCCGACGAGACACGGAAGGTCATCGGGTAGGTCGGCCAGGGCTGGCTCCCCGGACGCGTCTCCGGCGGCTGCGGCATGATCTCGAGCTGGGTGATCGTGCGGGCCCCCTGGCGGATCGAGGTGCCCAGGCAGTCAGCACCGGTGTCGCCGCCACCGATGATGACGACGTCCTTGTCGGTGGCGAGGATCTGGTCCGCGACCTCCTGGCCGAGGGAGGACCGGTTGGCCTGGGGCAGGAACTCCATCGCCTGGTGGATGCCTCCGAGCTCACGCCCGGGCGCCGGCAGGTCCCGTGCCTTGGTCGCGCCCATGGCGAGCACCACTGCGTCGTAGCGCTCGACCAGCTGCGGCCCGGTCAGCTCGGCACCCACGTCGACGCCGGCACGGAAGACCGTGCCTTCCCGCTTCATCTGGTCGAGGCGGCGGTCCAGGTGCTTCTTCTCCATCTTGAACTCAGGGATGCCGTAGCGCAGCAGTCCGCCGATCTTGTCGGCCCGCTCGTAGACGGCGACGGTGTGCCCGGCGCGCGTGAGCTGCTGAGCCGTCGCGAGACCCGCCGGACCCGAGCCGATGACGGCCACGGTCTTGCCGGAGAGCCACTCGGGCGGCTGAGGACGGACGTTGCCCGACTCCCACGCCCGGTCGATGATCGAGACCTCGACGTTCTTGATGGTGACCGGGTCCTGGTTGATGCCCAGCACGCAGGCTGTCTCGCACGGAGCCGGGCACAGGCGACCGGTGAACTCGGGGAAGTTGTTGGTCGCGTGCAGGCGCTCGATCGCGCCCTCCCAGTCGTCGCGCCAGACGAGGTCGTTCCACTCGGGGATGATGTTGCCCAGCGGGCAGCCCTGGTGGCAGAACGGGATCCCGCAGTCCATGCACCGGCTGGCCTGCGGCCCGATGATCGGCAGCAGCGCGCGACCGATGCCGTCGGGATAGACCTCGTTCCAGTCCTGGACGCGCTCCTCGACGACGCGGCGGGTGGCAACCTGCCGTCCGTGCTTGAGGAAACCCTTCGGGTCAGCCATGGAGCACCTCCGGTGTTTCAACGGTCGTGGACGTCGCACGCTCAGCCATGGAGGACCTCCATGATCCGGGCGTTCGCCTCGTCCTCGGTGAGGCCCTCGTCGAGAGCCTCCGCACGGGCTTCGAGCACCCGCTTGTAGTCCCGCGGCAGCACCTCGGTGAAGCGCTCCAGCGCGGAGTCCCAGTCGGCCAGCAGGGTGGCGGCGACGGTCGAGCCGGTCTCCTCGCCGTGCTGGACGACCAACGCCCTGAGCGTCTCGGCCGCGTCGCCGGTGACGGGCCCGAGGCCCACGAGCTCCGCGTTGACCCGACCCTCGTCTAGATCGAGCACGAACGCGTGGCCACCGGACATGCCGGCGGCGAAGTTGCGTCCGGTCGGGCCGAGCACGACCACCACTCCACCGGTCATGTATTCGCAGCCGTGGTCGCCGACTCCCTCGACGACCGCGGTGGCCCCGGAGTTGCGCACGCAGAAGCGCTCGCCGGCGGTGCCGCGGAGGAAGATCTGGCCCGACGTTGCGCCGTACGCGATCGTGTTGCCCGCGATCACCTGCAGGCTGGCGTCGAACAGGGCACCTCGATCGGGGCGTACGACGATGTGTCCGCCGGACAGGCCCTTGCCGACGTAGTCATTGGCGTCACCTTCGAGCCGCAACGTGATCCCTCGGGGAAGGAACGCTCCGAACGACTGCCCGGCAGACCCGGTGAGGGTGATGTCGATCGTGCCGTCGGGGAGTCCGGCACCCCGGTGGCGCTTGGTCACCTCGTGGCCCAGCATGGTGCCGACCGTGCGGTTGACGTTGCGGATCGCGATCTGGGCACGCACCGGCTCACCCCGCTCGAGCGCGGGCGCGGCGAGCCGGATCAGCTCGTTGTCGAGCGCCTTCTCGAGGGCGTGGTCCTGGGTCCTGGTGTTGCGCAGGTCCTGGTCGGCGAACTGACCGAACTGACCGTGCATCGACGCCTGGTGCAGGATCGGCCTGAGGTCCAGCCCCGCTGCCTTCCAGTGGCCGACGGCCTGCTCGACGTCGAGTGAACCGACCTGGCCGACGGCCTCGTCGAGGGTGCGGAACCCGAGCTGGGCGAGGATCTCCCTCACTTCTTCGGCGATGTAGGTGAAGAAGTTGACGACGTGCTCGGCCTGCCCGCTGTAGCGCTGGCGCAACACCGGGTTCTGGGTGGCGACGCCGACCGGGCAGGTGTCGAGGTGGCAGACGCGCATCATGATGCAGCCCGAGACGACGAGCGGTGCGGTGGCGAAGCCGTACTCCTCCGCGCCGAGAAGTGCGGCGATCACGACGTCGCGCCCGGTCTTGAGCTGGCCATCGGCCTGCACGACGATCCGGTCACGAAGGCCGTTGAGCAGCAGCGTCTGCTGCGTCTCCGCCAAACCGAGCTCCCACGGTCCACCCGCGTGCTTGAGCGAGGTAAGCGGCGAGGCCCCGGTCCCGCCGTCGTGACCGGAGATGAGCACGACGTCTGCGTGCGCCTTCGAGACGCCGGCAGCGACCGTGCCCACACCGACCTCCGAGACGAGCTTGACGTGCACACGCGCGCTCGGGTTGGCGTTCTTGAGGTCGTGGATCAGCTGCGCGAGATCCTCGATGGAGTAGATGTCGTGGTGAGGGGGCGGGCTGATGAGCCCCACGCCCGGCGTCGAGTGCCGGGTCTTCGCCACCCACGGGTACACCTTGTT
>NZ_JAOPXV010000129.1 GCF_025964975.1 Nocardioides sp. | reverse complement strand
ACCGCGAGCGAGCTCGCGTCAGGCCGTGAGCTGCGAGAACCAGATCCCGATCTCCCGCGCCGCCGACTCCTCGCAGTCGGAGCCGTGCACGAGATTCTGCTGGACGGGGAAGCCCCAGTCGCGACCGAGGTCGCCACGGATGGTGCCGGGCGCCGCGACGGTGGGGTCGGTGGCGCCGGCGAGCGAGCGGAAGCCCTCGATGCAGCGCTCCCCCTCGATCACCATCGCGGCCACCGGGCCGGACAGCATGAACTCGACGAGCGGCTCGTAGAACGGCTTGCCCTCGTGCTCGGCGTAGTGCTCGGCGAGCAGGTCGGGCGTCGCCGTTCGCAGCTCGAGGGCCACCAAGGTGTAGCCCTTCGCCTCGATCCGGCGGATCACCTCGCCGGTGAGGCCGCGGCGTACGCCGTCCGGCTTGACGAGGACGAGGGAACGCTGGACTGCCGACTCGGTCATGGGAGCAGGGTAGCGACCGGCATCAGGGCGCTCGCCCGGGCCGCCACGTCACGGGGCACCGGCCCGCGCGCGTCCGGATCCGGGACCGCCTCGGCGGCCACCTGGCGCAGCGGGATGTGGCCGCCCCAGACCCCGGCCGCCACGTCCTCCGGCTCGTCCCCGGGCCCACCGGCCCGCTCCTTCATCGAGGCCTCCCTCAGCGGCACCGCGACCACGGCGGTGGCGGCGAGCTCCTTGCGCGTGCTGGCCCGCAGGGTCGCCGACCGGCCCGGGATCATGTGGTCGACGATGAGGTCCAGGGCCCGCTGGCGCTCAGCCGGGTCATCCACCGACCGGGCCGACCCGATGATGACGGCCGAGCGGTAGTTCATCGAGTGGTGGAACGCCGAGCGCCCCGCCACCAGTCCGTCCAGCTCGGTGATGCTCACGCACACCGTGGCCGCCGGCGCCGCGCGCAGCCACGCCGCGGCGACCGAGCCGTGGAGGTAGAGGGACCCGCCCTCGTCCGGCCCGTCGGGGTCGACGGCGAACGCCGTCGGCAGCACGACGGGGTGCTCACCCATGACCACGCCCACGTGCGCGATCAGCGCGTCGGCCAACAGCGCCATCAGTCGTTCGCGGTCGGCCACGGCGCGGTCCCGGCCGCGGCCGATCGTCGTCCGCTCGGTGGGCTCCAGCGTCGTCCTCGAGTTCATGGCTACCATCGTGGCGGTCGAGTGGCCCAGGCGCACGGGCCAATCATCCCCCACTTCGACAGGCCACTTCATGCTTCCGGTCACCCTCACCCGCTCCGACCCCCGACCGCTCAGCGTCCAGCTCGCCGATCAGGTACGCCGACTGGTGCTCGCCGGCACCCTGGCTCCCGGCACGCGGCTGCCCAGCACGCGCCGGCTGGCGGCGGACCTGGGCGTGTCCCGCGCCGTCGCCGAGCAGGCGTGGGACCAGCTGCGCGCCGAGGGCTGGCTCGACGCCCGCCAGGGCTCGGGCAGCTGGATCAGCACCGGGGTCGGGGCCCGCACGGCCCCGCCGAGAGCTCGGGCTGCTGCTCGTACGCCGCCACCGCTCATCGACCTGGATGCCGGCACCCCGTGGATCGACGCCCGGCACGACGCGGCCTGGCGTCGCGCCTGGCGCGAGGTCTCCGCCGCCACCCCGCCGCGTGGATACGACGACCCGCGGGGGATCCCGGAGCTGCGCGCGTTGCTGGCGGCCCGGCTCGGCACGACACGCGGCCTGGTCGTCGACCCGGACGATGTGCACGTCACGGCCGGCACCACCGCCGGGCTGCGGCACGTGCTCGCCGTCCTGCCTGCGCGGCCTGTCGTCGTCGAGGACCCCGGCTATCGCGCGGCCGCGCTCACCGTGCTGGAGAGCGGTCGCGGGGTGCGCGACCATCCCGCCCTCGCGGCCGTCCATGACCTGTCCGGGTGCGCTGCGGCGTACGTCACGCCGGCCCACCAGCATCCGCTCGGTCGGGTGATGCCGGCCGAGGACCGGCTCACCCTGCTGGCCACCGCACGCCGCGACGGGGCCGTGGTGATCGAGGACGACTACGACTCCGAGTTCCGCTACGACGTCGCGCCGGTGCCCGCCCTGGCCTCGCTCGACCCGGAGGTCGTCGCCTACCTCGGCACCGCGTCGAAGTCGGTGCTGCCGTCGCTGAGGCTGGGCTGGATGGTGCCGCCGCCCTCGCTGCGCGCGACGATCGAACGACGCCGGGCGATCACCCACGACGCGCCCGCGTGGCCGGTGCAGCGGGCCTTCGTCGCCCTCGTGCGCGACGGCTATCTCGACGCCGTCGTCCGCAGCGCGCGCCGCGTCTATGCCGAGCGCGCCCTACGCGTCGTGGCTGCGCTGTCGCCGTACGCCGAGCTCGCGGGCCCGGTGGCAGGCATGTACTCGACCTGGCTCCTCCCCCACGACCGCGCAGTTCGAGCGCAAGCGGCCGCCGCGGCCGCGGGGTTCCGGGTCAACCTGCTGGCGGACTACTGCCGCAGCGCGCACCTGACGGGGCTGGTCGTCGGGTTCGGCGGGCCCACGGACGAGGAGCTGGAACGGGCGTGCGGGGTGCTGGCCCGGTCGTTGGAGCAGTCGCTGACCGAGTGACTCAGACATTCTCCGCGCGGTACGCCGCCCACGCGGCCGCCTTCTCGCGCTCGATCTTGCGGCCGAGGAAGTCTGCCGCGGTCCACAGCACCGCGAAGATCGCGCCCAGGAGGAACATCATCGAGATCACGAACCCCAGACCGACCGCAGCGACCTGGACGGCGTAGCCGAGGGCGTAGGCCCACGGAGCTCGCAGCATGCCCGCCAGGAGCAGGCACAGGACGGCCAGTCCGAGGCCCACCAGCAGCGCGGTGCCCGCGGAGACGCCGGCGATCGTGATCATCACGGGAGTGGTGAGCCCCAGCGTGATCGCCTCGAGGCACAGCACCGCGGCACACATGCCGCGACGTGGTGACCGTTCGGTGTTGCCGGCAGCCTCGGGCACGCTCATCGACGCCCCTTCAGCATGGCTCGCGCCTCGCCGACCGTCACGACCGACCCGGTGACCAGCACTGCCCCGGACCCGAGGCCGTAGCCCCCGTCGTCCCCGGACTCCGCCATCGTCGCCGCCTGGTCGATCGCGCTGGCGAGGTCCGGCACGACACTGACGCGGTCCTCGCCGAAGATCTCGCTCGCCGCGCGGCCCAGGTCGGCAGCCGACATCGAGCGGGGCGTGGAGTTCTGGGTGCACACGACGTGGGAGAGGTGGGGCTCGAAGGCGGCGAGCACGCCGTCGGCGTCCTTGTCGCCCATCATGCCCATCACGCCGACCAGCGGGGAGAAGCTGAAGGAGTCCTCGAGGGCCTCGGCGATCGCCGCTGCTCCATGGGGGTTGTGCGCCGCGTCCAGCACGATGGTGGGGCTCCGGCGGATGATCTCGAGGCGACCCGGGCTGGTGACCTCGGCGAAGGCCGCGCGCACGAGCTCGACGTCGAGCGTCGCCTCCCCCACGAACGCCTCCACGGCGGCGAGGGCCACGGCGGCGTTCTGGGCCTGGTGTGCGCCGTACAACGGCAGGAAGACGTCGTCGTAGCGACCGCGGAGTCCTTGCAGGATGAGCATCTGTCCTCCGACCGCGGGCACCCGGTGCTCCACCCCGAAGTCCACGTTCTCCCGGACGACCGTTGCTCCCACCTCGGCGGCGCGCTCGAGCAGCAGGGCGGTGACGTCGTCCGACTGCTCAGCCAGGACGGCGACGCACCCGGGCTTGATGATGCCGGCCTTCTCCTGGGCGATGCTCAGCGGCGAGTCGCCGAGATACTGCGCGTGGTCCACGGACACGGGCAGCACGACCGCGACGTCGGCGTCCGCGACGTTGGTGGCATCCCAGCCGCCGCCCATGCCGACCTCCACGACAGCGACGTCGACCGGCGCATCGGCAAAGGCGGCGTAGGCCATGCCCACGACGGTCTCGAAGAACGACAGCGGGTGGTCCTGGTCCGCGTCGACCAGGTGCGTGTACGCCGCAACGTCGTTGAACGCCCGGACGAAGTCGTCGTCACTGAGCGGCTCGCCGTCGATGCTGATCCGCTCGCTCATCTTCTCCAGGTGCGGAGAGCTGAAGCGGCCGGTGCGCAGGTCCAGCGCGCGCAGCAACGTCTCGATGATGCGGCTGGTGGAGGTCTTGCCGTTGGTGCCGGTCAGGTGGATGACCGGGAACGAGCTCTGCGGCTCCCCGAGCAGCTCGGTGAAGGCGCGGATGCGCTCGAGGCTGGGTTCGAGCCTGGTCTCCGGCCAGCGGGACAGCAGCGCGTCCTCGGCTTCCGCGAAGGTCTGGGCCGGGCGGGCGTCTGCAGCGTCGTCACTCATCTCGAGGGAAGTCTAGGGCGTGCCGCGGTGTGGTCGTGCGTCCTCAGCAGCGCACGACTCTCCGCCAGGGCTTGACCACCTCGAGCGACCCGCCATCGAGCGGGTGCTCGCGGAACTCCTCGAGGGCATCGGCCCACCGCGGGTCGGCGGTGCCGGTGACATACATAGCTGAACCCTGGTCGGCGGAGACCAGCCCGTAGCGCTTCATCGCCACCACCATGGCGCGGGCGGCACCGGTGTAGCGCGAGGTCGGGAAGGACTTCTTCAACCGGAGCGCAGGCCGTAGGCCGGCAGGTCGAGGGCGGTGTTGCCCGACGGCCCGCAGTGCCGGGCCGGCCAGGTGTAGGCGTAGCGCGGAGGGCAGCGTGAACCGCAAGGCGTGCGTGATCGCGCCCGAGCCCGCCTCCTCGTAGTCCAGCAGCCCGGGCAGGATCGGTAGCCCCGCCGCGTCGGCGGAGGTCCATCCCGCCTGGCGCAGCCGGTTGGACGACAGGTCCCAGCGGGCAGCAGAGGCCGCCCCCCATCCGACCACGGTGCCGCTGGCGTCACGCACGCGCTCGGCGGCGTACAGCTCGATCAGGTCGCACGTCCCGCGGCGTACGGCGATGACATGCCGGTCGCCCTCGTCCGGATCGGGGTCGGCCGAGCTCCCGCCCTCGATGGCGGCGTCGGCCGGCACGAACACCGGACCCCGGTCGCTCTCGTCGCCGTTGTCCTCCCCGTCCACGCCGAACGACAACGGCAGCAGCGGCTGGTCCTCGTCGACGACGTTGCCCGGGATGCCGTAGTAGTCCTCCGTGGTGCCGAGGTCGAGGTGCAGCTCGGCGCCGGCCGCCTGCTTGCCCACGATGGCCGTCGACCACGTCCAGACCGGGCGGCGGTCGATGCGCCGGTTCCAGGGGTTGTCGGCGGGGAAGAGCTCGCACCCACCGACGGCGTGGACAGATGCTCACGCCGCCCGCTCCTCAGGCGGCTGCGTCGCAGGAGCCGAGGAGAAGCTGGCCGCCAGGAGGCCGAGGGTGGTCGCGAGCAGGATCGGACGCCGCGTCCGCCGACCCTAGACCGCGGCGGGTGCGGAGATGAGGTGCTCGGCCATGTCGTAGACCGGCCGATAGCCGAGGCCGGCATAGATCTTGTTGGACGTGGGATTGGCCTGGTCGGTGAACAGGCATCCGGCGTCCAGCCTCCAGTCCGCGTCGGGTCAGCTCGCCCACGACGTGGGAGGCGATGCCCCGTCCGCGGTGCTCCTTCGGCGTGGACACCGGCGCGATCCTCCTCACCCCGAAGGCCGGCAGCCCCGCGCCGGTGAGGTGAACGACCTCGCCGTCAGGCGATTCCCACACCCAATCGACGCCCTCGCGGATGCGGGCCAGGACGCTGTCGAGGGTGTTGTGCTCGCCGGACTCCGGGTCGGGCTCGCGTCCCGCCTGCTCGTCGGCCTCGCGATGGAAGGCGGTGAACCAGGCCAGCACCAGCTCGGCATCGTCCTCGGTGGCCTGTCGCAGCTCGCCCTCCGGGGCAGGGGGCACCTCGACGCTGGTGGCCTCCCACAGCCGGGTGTGCTGGTCGACGACCATCGTCGCCCCCCAGAGCCGAGCGGTTTCCTCGGCCAGCGTGCGCGAGCCCGGCAGTGCGCCGTTCGCACCACCGAGGAACTCCCCCCGCTCGTGCAGCGCTGCTGCCAGGGCGGTGGCGGCCTCGTCGCTCATCGACACGCTGAAGGTCGGGTACGGCGCGAAGGGTGCGGTCCGTATCGCGGCGCCGACGACCTCGCCCGACTCGTCGCGGACAGCCACCCACCAGCGCTCGACCGGCGCGCCCACCTCAGCCCAGGAGTCGTCCCCGCGGGCCACCTCGCGGGCGGTCCCCTCGGTGACGCTCGCGATGACGCTGCCCAGGACCGGGTCGGCGGCGAGCAGGGGACCGGCCGCCCCGAGGAAGAGCGCGGGGTGGCTGAAGAACTCGAGTCGCATGCGGCAACGCCAGTGCCGGGGCTCCGTGGGGGTAACTCGTTTTCTCGCCTCCCGACGCCGCTCATAGACTGCGCGCATGACTGCCACCAACCCCGAGCCCGAGTCCACGACGACGTCCGCCCGCCGCGACGTCGTCGTACCGGACAAGGCCGTGCTCGAAGGGCTCGAGGCCACGTGGTCGGAGCGCTGGAAGAACGACGAGACCTACAAGTTCGACCGCACCGCCTCACGCGCGGACGTCTACTCGATCGACACCCCGCCCCCGACGGTGAGCGGCAGCCTGCACGTCGGCCACGTCTTCTCCTACACCCACCCCGACCTGATCGCGCGCTACCAGCGGATGAAAGGCAAGAGCGTCTTCTACCCGATGGGCTGGGACGACAACGGACTGCCGACCGAGCGCCGGGTGCAGAACTACTTCGGCGTCCGGTGCGATCCATCCCTGCCGTACGACGCCGACTTCACGCCGCCGGAGAAGCCGGATGCGAAGAAGCAGATCCCGATCAGCCGCCCCAACTTCGTCGAGCTGTGCGAACAGCTGGTCGAGGAGGACGAGTTGGTCTTCGAGTCGCTGTGGCGCACGCTCGGCCTCAGCGTCGACTGGGCGGAGAACTACACCACGATCGGGCCAGAGGCACAGAAGGTCAGCCAGACCGCCTTCCTGCGCAACTTCGCCCGGGGCGAGGCCTACCTCCAGGAGGCGCCGACCCTGTGGGACGTCACCTTCCAGACGG
>NZ_JAOPXV010000105.1 GCF_025964975.1 Nocardioides sp. | reverse complement strand
CATCGGCGGGTACCTCGGCCCCGACTACGTCGTGGAGTCGTCGATCGGTCACATCCGTGACCTGCCACAGAGCGCTGCCGACACGCCGGCGAGCATCAAGGACAAGCCGTGGGGCCGGCTCGCGGTCGACGTGGAGAACGGCTTCGAGCCGTACTACGTCGTCCCCCGCGACAAGAGGTCCCACATCTCCAAGCTCAAGGGCCTGCTCAAGGACGCCGACGAGCTCTACCTCGCCACCGATGAGGACCGCGAGGGCGAGGCGATCGCCTGGCACCTCCTCGACGAGCTGAAGCCGAAGAACATCCCCGTCAAGCGGATGGTCTTCCACGAGATCACCAAGGCCGCGATCCTCGCCGCCGCCGAGAGCCCCCGTGAGCTCGACATGGACCTCGTCGAGGCTCAGGAGGCGCGTCGCATCCTCGACCGTCTCTACGGCTACGAGGTCTCGCCCGTCCTGTGGCGCAAGGTGATGTCGGGCCTGTCCGCGGGTCGCGTGCAGTCGGTGGCCACCCGGCTGGTGGTCGACCGCGAGCGCGAGCGGATGAAGTTCAAGCTCGCGTCCTACTGGGACCTCGAGGGCACCTTCGACGCGGGCAGCAAGCACGAGCAACGGATGTTCCCGGCCAAGCTGCACTCCCTCGACGGAGCCCGTGTGGCCCGCGGCAGCGACTTCGGCCAGGACGGAGTGCTGAAGAAGAGTGACATCGTCCACCTCGACCGCACCCGCGCCGAGGCCCTGGCGGCCGCTCTCGCCGACACGACCTTCGACGTCCGCTCGGTCGAGTCCAAGCCCTACCGCCGCTCGCCCTACGCCCCCTTCCGCACCACGACGCTGCAGCAGGAGGCCGGCCGCAAGCTCGGCATGAGCTCCAGCGTCACGATGTCGGTGGCGCAGCGGCTCTACGAGGGCGGCTACATCACCTACATGCGTACCGACTCCACCACGCTCTCGGGCGGTGCGATCAGTGCCGCCCGCGAGCAGGTCCGGGAGCTGTACGGCGCCGAGTACGTCCCCGACGCCCCGCGCACCTACGCCTCCAAGGTCAAGAACGCGCAGGAGGCCCACGAGGCGATCCGGCCCGCCGGCGACTCGTTCCGCACGCCCGCGCAGACCGGACTCACCGGCGAGCAGTTCCGCGTCTACGAGCTGATCTGGATGCGCACCGTCGCCTCCCAGATGAAGGACGCCACCGGCCAGTCCGTCTCGATCCGCGTCGGTGGGGCCGCCGCCACGGGCGAGGACGCCGTCTTCTCCGCCAGCGGTCGCGTCATCACTTTCCACGGCTTCCTCAAGGCCTACGTCGAAGGCACCGACGACTCCTCGGTGCGCGACGACCAGGAGACCCGCCTGCCCAACCTGACCGAGGGCGAGCCGGTCTCGGCTGCCTCGATCCAGGCTGCCGGCCACGAGACGAAGCCGCCGGCCCGCTACACGGAGCCGACGCTGATCAAGGAGCTCGAGGAGCGCGAGATCGGTCGCCCTTCGACGTACGCCTCGATCATGGGCACCATCGTCAACCGCGGTTACGTCTACAAGAAGGGCTCGGCGCTGGTCCCGGCCTGGCTGGCCTTCTCCGTGGTGCGGCTGCTGGAGGACCACTTCCCGCGACAGATCTCCTACGAGTTCACCGCCCGGATGGAAGACGTCCTCGACGACATCGCGGGCGGACGCCGCGACCGGAAGACCGAGCTGGCCGAGTTCTACTTCGGCGGCAAGGACATCGAGGGGCTCCACACCTTGGTCAACGAGCTGGGCGACATCGACGCCAAGGAGCTCGCGACCTTCCCCATCGGCGAGGGCATCGACCTGCGCGTGGGCCGCTATGGCCCGTACGTCGAAGGGCCCGGCCCCGAGGGCGACGAGGGTGCGCTCGTGCGGGCCAACGTCCCCGACGACCTTCCCCCTGACGAGCTGACGCTGGCCAAGGCGCGCGAGCTGCTGGCCAACCCTGCCGGTGAGGAAGCGGTGCTCGGCACCCACCCCGAGACCGGGCTCCAGGTCATCGCCAAGAACGGCCGCTTCGGGCCCTACGTCACTGAGGTGCTGCCCGAGGACGCGCCCAAGTCGGCCAAGGCCCGCACCGGCTCGCTCTTCAAGTCGATGTCGCTCGACACGATCTCCTTGGCCGAGGCGGTCAAGCTGCTCGAGCTCCCACGCGTCGTGGGCGCCGGCGAGGACGGGGAGGAGATCACGGCGCAGAACGGTCGCTACGGCCCCTACCTCAAGCGCGGCACCGACTCCCGCTCGCTGACCAGCGAGGACCAGATCTTCGACATCACCCTCGACCAGGCGCTGGCGATCTACGCCCAACCCAAGCAGCGCGGTCGGGGCGCCGCCACGCCTCCGCTCAAGGAGCTCGGCAACGACCCGGTCTCCGGTCAGCCGATCGTCGTCAAGGCGGGCCGCTTTGGTGAATACGTCACCGACGGGGAGTACAACGCCACGCTCCGCAAGGACGACACCGTGGAGTCCATCAACCTCGAGCGCGCGGCCGAGCTCCTCCAGGAGCGCCGCGACAAGGGTCCGGCGAAGAAGACGGCCAAGAAGGGCGCGAAGAAGGCAGCCAAGAAGACCCCGGCGAAGAAGACGACCGTGAAGAAGGCCGCAGCCAAGAAGGCGACGGTCAAGAAGGCGCCGGCGGCGAGGAAGACGGCAGCGAAGAAGGCCTGAACCGCTGGACCTCTAGTCGCGGGGGCGGCCCGGAGGTGCGTGAGCCACATTCTGCGCCGGCGGATTCCAGACAGTCACGCAACACCGGGGTGTTTTGTGGTTTCGATGAGTAGTTTCTCAAGCGTTTCGGTTGGGGTGCGGAATGCGTGTCTCTTGCGGGGCCGGGCGTTGAGTTCGGCTGCGAT
>NZ_JAOPXV010000098.1 GCF_025964975.1 Nocardioides sp. | reverse complement strand
CCTCGACAACCTCAACTTCGGCCTCGGTGTCGTTGCTCGATCCCGATTCCGATCGCGAGGCGGCCACGGCGGCTGCTCCCGCAACGGCGGCTGTTCCGGCGGCCACTGCCTTGCCGGAGATGCCTGCCTTGCCACTGTCGCCCTGCGAGGTGGCGTCCTCCACGCCGGGCGTGCCGAGGGTCTGACCCTCCACGCTCCCGCGCCAGCCGCCGGTCTCACCCAGACGCCCCTCGATGAAGGTCTTGAACTTCTCGACGTCCGACTGGGCCTGTCGGTCGATGATGTTGAGGGCGTCGCCGGCCTTCTCGACCAGGCCCTCGGGCTCGTACTCCAGCTCCAGCCTCACGGACGTCTTGTCGGCCCCGGCGGGGGAGAAGTAGACGGCGCCGGCGTTGGTGGCCCCTTCGGTGGCAGCCCAGGCGATCTTCTCGTCCGGTCGCTGCTCGAGGATCTCGGCGTACCACTCACGCTTGACCCCGGCGATCTCGGCGACCCAGTGCAGCCGGCGGTCGTCGAGCTGCTCCACCTTCTGCACGCCCCCCATGAACTCGGGGAAGCTCTCGAACTGCGTCCATTGGTTGTACGCCATGCTCACCGGCACATCGACGGTGATGTTCTTCTCGACCTTGGTCGTCATGGGTTCTCCTTGGGCGGCGCATACGGCGCACCGCGTTCGATTGAGGATTCGGTACCCGGAGGACCGGCCATCTATGCCAGCGCCCCGAGCCGGCCCGACGGTCGGGTTATAGGGTTTCGCAGATGAATGGTGACCAGGCTGGGCCGTGGATGGTGGTGGGAGGCGCGATGGCGCTGGTCCTGCTGGTCGCCTGCGCCCTGCTCTGGCGAACCTCTCGCCGGCTCGCGTCACGGGTCGAGGCGCTGGAGGCGCTGGAGGCGCTGGAGGCGCTGAGGTCGGAGCGGCCCGAAGCACCCCGGACCGCGGGACCTGTCGTGGTCGACCCGTCGCCGTACGTCATCACCCGCCTCGACGACGCCGAGCCGGACCCCGTGGACGCCGTCGGCACGGTGGATGGAGTCGTGACCGCGCGCATCGACGCGCCGATGTTCGCCGACATCGTGGCCCGCGAGACCGTGATCAGGGCGGCCGGTCTGGCGCACGGTCTGCGCCGGGCCCTCTCGGCCGAGACGCGCAACCGGATCAGGTTCGAGATGAAGCGCGAGGTCAAGCGTTCGCGCAAGCAGCGCCGTGCCGACATGAAGGCCGCGCTCCGTGACGTCCAGGCCCGCGAACGCGCGCACCCTGTCCAGGGGCAGGACGGGGAGGACGCGGCCTGATGGCCAGATCGCTGTGGTTCGTGGCCGGAGCGGGGGCAGGCGTCTATGCGGTGTCCCGCGCGCGGAGGGCTGCCGAGGCTCTCACCTCCGCCGGTCTCCGTGATCGCCTGAGTGGAGTCGGGGTCGGCGTGAGACTCTTCCGCGACGAGGTGGCCGCCGGAGCGTCCGAGAAGGAAACAGAGTTGCGGGAGCGCATGGGGCTCGTGCCTCAGGGGGTTCGCGAGCTCACCACACGACCAACCGTGCCAATTGATGGGGATCCCGATGGACACCAGTGAAATCCGCCGCCGCTTTCTCGAGCATTTCGAGGCCGCGGGTCACACGGCAGTGCCCTCGGCGAGCCTGCTCGCGAGCGACCCCAACCTGCTGTTCGTCCCCGCCGGGATGGTGCCGTTCAAGCCGTTCTTCCTCGGCCAGGAGACGCCGCCCTACGACCGTGCCGTCAGCATCCAGAAGTGCGTACGCACCCCGGACATCGAGGACGTCGGCAAGACGACCCGCCACGGCACGTTCTTCGAGATGTGCGGCAACTTCTCCTTCGGCGACTACTTCAAGGAACGCGCCATCGAGCTCGCCTGGGACCTGGTCACCAAGTCCCAGGCCGATGGTGGGTGGGGCTTCCCCGAGGACAAGCTCTATCCGAGCGTCTACGTCGACGATCCCGAGGCCGTCGAGCTGTGGAAGAAGATCACCGGTCTGCCCGACGAGCGGATCGCCCGGCTCGGCAAGACCGAGAACTACTGGTCGATGGGAGTCCCGGGCCCGGGCGGCCCCTGCTCGGAGATCCTGATCGACCGTGGACCTGCGTACGGGGCGGACGGCGACTTCTCCGCCGAGGACCGCTATCTCGAGTTCTGGAACCTCGTCTTCATGCAGGACGAGCTCTCCGCGGTGCGGTCGAAGGAGGACTTCGACATCGCGGGCTCGCTGCCCAGGAGGAACATCGACACCGGGATGGGCCTCGAACGCGTCGCCTTCATGACCCAGGGCGTCGAGAACATGTACGAGATCGACGTGATGTTCCCCGTCATCGAGCGCGCGATGGAGCTCACCGGTCGCAAGTACGGCGCTGACCACCAAGACGACGTCCGCTTCCGCGTCGTGGCCGACCACGTGCGCAGCTCCATGATGCTGATCGGCGACGGGGTCACTCCGGGCAACGAAGGACGCGGCTACGTCCTGCGCCGGCTCCTGCGCCGCGCCGTACGCTCCATGCGCCTCCTCGGCTACGAGGACCCCGCGCTCCCCGAGCT
This sequence comes from Nocardioides sp., assembly GCF_025964975.1. GTDB lineage: Bacteria > Actinomycetota > Actinomycetes > Propionibacteriales > Nocardioidaceae > Nocardioides. The sequence goes on along the minus strand of NZ_JAOPXV010000098.1, from coordinate 1,834 downwards.
GATGCCCGTCTCGCGCGACAAGATGGGGGAGACCTACACCGACCTCGTCCGCGACTGGGACCGCATCGCGCGGGTGGCGTACGGCGAGGAGGACACGTTCCGCAAGACGCTCCAGGCGGGCACGCAGATCTTCGACCTGGCCGCCCGGGACGTGAAGACGGCCGGCGCCGCGACGCTCGGCGGCGACCAGGCCTTCGCCCTGCACGACACCTACGGCTTCCCGATCGACCTGACCCTCGAGATGGCGGCCGAGCAGGGCCTCACCGTCGACGAAGCGGGCTTCCGCGCCCTGATGGCCGAGCAGCGCGACCGGGCCAAGGCCGACGCGAGGTCGAAGAAGGGCCAGCACGCCGACACCACGGTCTACCGAGGCCTCCTGGACACGCACGGTCCCACGGAGTGGCTCGCCTACGAGACCCTCCAGACCGAGTCCAAGCCACTGGCGCTGCTCTCCGGCGGAGCGCCCGTCCGCGTCCTGGGCCAGGGCGAGGTCGGCGAGATCGTCCTGGACCGCACGCCCTTCTACGCCGAGTCCGGGGGACAGGCCGCCGACGCCGGCACCATCGAGTTCTCGACCAGCCAGGGGGGCGGTCGGCTCGAGGTGCTGGACGTCCAGCGCCCCATCAAGGGACTCGTCGTCCACCAGGTGCGGGTCGTCGAGGGCGAGCTGCCCGCCGACGTCGCCCAGCTCCACGCCCGGGTCGACCCCGGCTGGCGGCTCGGCGCCCGGCAGGCGCACTCGGGCACGCACGTCGTGCACGCTGCGCTCCGCGAGGTCCTCGGGCCCAGTGCCCTCCAGTCGGGATCCTTCAACAGGCCGGGCTACCTCCGCCTCGACTTCGGCTGGACCCAGGCCCTGAGCCGCCAGCAGGTGCGTGACATCGAGCAGGTCTCCCAGCAGGCGCTGCGCGCCGACCTGCCCGTCGCCTGGGACTACATGACCTTGGAGCAGGCCAAGGACTGGGGCGCGATCGCGCTCTTCGGTGAGACCTACGACAACACCCAGGTGCGCGTCGTCGAGATCGGCGGCCCGTGGTCGCGTGAGCTCTGCGGCGGGACCCACGTCGACCATTCCTCCCAGATCGGGACCATCGTGGTCACCGGCGAAGCCAGCGTCGGCTCGGGCAGTCGACGCATCGAGGCCTTCACCGGCGTCGAGGGCTTCGACTACCTGGCGCGCGAGCGTGACGTGGTCGCGCAGCTCACGAGCATGCTCAAGACCCAGCCCGATTCCCTCGTCGGACGCGTCAGCGACCTCGTCGACCGGCTCAAGAGCGTCGAGAAGGAGGTCGAGAAGGCCCGGCTCGCCCAGCTGCTGTCCGGCGGGTCCGACCTCGCGTCGCGGGCGGTCGACGTCAGTGGCGTCGCCGTCGTGGCGCACCGCTTGGACGGCGCTGGCGGCGGCGACGTCCGCACCCTCGCCATGGACGTGCGGAGCCGGCTCGACGCGTCCCTTCCGGGGGCAGTGGTCATCGCCGGTGTCCAGGACGGGAAGGTCGCGGTCGTCGCGGCCGTCAACGACCTCGCACGCGAGCGCGGCGTGAGCGCCAACGACCTCGTGCGCGCCGTCGGCTCCCTCATCGGCGGCAAGGGCGGCGGCAAGGACGACGTCGCGCAGGGCGGCGGCAGCGACGCCAGCCGCCTCGACGAGGCCCTGACCCTGGTCAGCACCGAGGTCGCCCGGACGGCCGGCTGAGTGGTGCGCAGTGGAGTACGCCTCGGGCTGGACCCGGGAGACGCCCGGATCGGCGTCGCGCGGAGCGACCCCAGCGGTTTCCTGGCGACCCCCGTCGAGACGGTCCGTCGCGGCCGAGGTGATGTGTCCCGGCTTCGG
>NZ_JAOPXV010000059.1 GCF_025964975.1 Nocardioides sp. | reverse complement strand
AGCCTCGGAGCCGTCGTGCTCGCCGAGCGTGGGGGAGGGGAACCAGACGTCGAGGACCGTGTCGTTGGTGTCGAGGGTCGCGAGGCCGTAGCCGCAGGCAGAAGTCACGCGGCAACCCTACGGACTGCGGTCATACGGACCGAAGTCAGCGGACGACGGAGTCGGTGAAGCGCGGGCGGCCGTTGCCGAGGAAGAAGATGCCGAGGTAGTTCTCGAAGCCTAGGCTCGCGTTGCGACGCAGCACCGAGGAGTCCACCGACAAGGTGCCGGTGCGGTCGTTGCTGACGAAGAAGATGGCTCCGCCGCCCTCCTTGTCACTGTTGTCCACGATCGTCGGGTCGGTCAACCGGATGTGGAAGGTGTTGCCGTCGGCGTAGATCGCGCCGCCGCTCCCGCCGCCGGGCGTGCCTGCCTGCGCCGGGTTGGCTCCGCGACCGATCGCGCGGTTGTCGATGAAGGTGCTGTGGAGGATCCGCCACGACACCCCGATCGAGGACAGGGCGCCGCCGTTGCTGCAGACGCCGCCCGTGAAGGTGCTGCGCCGGACGACGACCGGTCGGTCGCGGTACTGGTCGAGGACCCGGACCGCTGCCCCCCGACGTCGGGTCCCGTGGCGGTGCAGCGGTTGTCGACGAAGTGGGCGTTGACGATCCGGAGCCGCCCGCCGCGCACGGACACGGCGCCGCCGGAGCCGTCCGCCAGGTCGGGGGACGACGCGTAGCCGTCGCGCAGCGTGATGTTCTTGATCACCAGCCGGGCCGTCGCCTGGTCGTCGCAGTGGAGGTGGTCCAGATCAGCAACTCGTCACAGGTGTCCTGGCGGAGGATCCGCCGCGTGCCGCCGCCGCTGAGCATCACGAGACCGCCGCCGTCGACGACCACCCGCTCGCTGGTGTTCAGCACCTCCGGGTCTGCTGCATGGTGATGGTGACCGGGCCGGGGCCGCAGTCGAAGCGGATCACCCCACCGCGGCGTACGGCGCGCACGACCGCCGCCGACGTGCAGCCGGCCGGCGTACCGTCCCCGACCACCTGATCGGCCATCGTGCTCCGGTATGGCGCCCGCACGGCGCCCTCGCCCGATGCGGGCGTGGCAGCGGCTGGACCGGCGAGGGCCAGACCGACCGCGACCAGGGCTGCGAGGCCCTTCGCTGTCCCCCGCGCCCGTCGGTGCACTCGCGGATCAGGCCGGCGTGGCCGCAGTGCCGGGCGTACTCCTCCACCATTGCACGATGATGTCGCGCACCTCGGTCGGGTCGCCGTGGACGTCGACGACCTTGTCGAAGTCGGTGCGATCCAGGACCTCGCGCGCATGGGCGACCTCCTCGCGCCACAGCGCCCAGGCCTCCTCGACCAGCGCCTCGTCCGGCTCGCCCTCCCAGCTGGAGCCGGCGTCGAGGTCCTCGTCTGGAACATCCGGCGGATGTCCATCCGCTCCTCGATCACGCGCCGGAACCAGCTCTGCTCGACGCGCGCCATGTGGCGGACCATCCCGAGCACGACATGTTGGACGGCGGCACCGAGCGGGTCCCGAGCTGGGCGGGCGTGAGCTCCTGGCACTTCAGCTCGAGCGTGGTGCGGTAGGCCTCGAGGTAGCCGATCAGGGTGTCCCGCTCGCCGCGCACCGGCCCTGCTTCCGCGCGGGGGTCCTGGTCGCGGGGGAGCCAGTCGCCGTCATATCCGGGGTGTGCCATGCCCCCAGCCAACCCACGCTCGCCGACCACTGGGTCGTCCCTTTCCCGGTAGTCCGGTGGCAAACGGTTGGGGAAGGAGACTCAGGACGACCGGTTGCCACCGGACTACCCCGTGGCGAGCGAACGCGCCTGTGGATATCTGGTGGAGGCACCCCGGGGCGGGGAAGTGTCCGGGCATGTTCGAACCTGCGCCCTTCAACCCACGTCGCGCCGCGCTGGTCGCGCCGGTGCGCGTCGATCGCACCGGGAGGGCCGGTCCGACCCCGGGACAAGCACGCGGCCCGCACTGGCGGACGACGAGCTTCGGATTCCACGTCCCTGCCATCGCTGTCCCGAAGGGTGACCAACGCACAGTTGAGGCTGCAGCAATCCTGCGGGAGGGCGAGGCCGTGACGGGGTGGGCAGCGTTGCACTGGCAGGGAGCTGCGTGGTTCGACGGTACGGCGAACGGCGGCCGACCCCGTGACGTGCCCATCGTTGTCGGCCGACACGTCGCGGCTCAGCCAGGCTTCCGGATCAGTCGGGAGTTCCTGGCGCCGTACGACATCCTGGTCATCGACGGAGTGCCGATCACGCAGAGCGTGCGCTCGGTGATTTTCGAGATGCGGTACGCCGCACACCAGGCCGCGGCGGTCCGCGCACTCGACATGGCGTGCTTCTCGGACCTGGTCACCCTCGTCGAGGTCGGCGCCTTCCTCGCGGCTGCGGGCCCGATCACCGGGATCCAGCAGGCACGGGACGCGCTGGCCGAAGGCGACGAGAACGCTTGGTCACCGCGTGAGACCGACATGCGCGGCGTGTGGACGAGGCGGGCGGGGTTGCCGAGACCGCTGTGCAACGCGCCGATATTCACCCTGGACGGACGCCATGTCGGGACCGCCGACCTGATCGACCCGGCGCTGGGTATCGCGGGGGAGTACAACGGCAGCCTCCACCTGTCGGGCAGTCAAGTCGCCAAGGACCTCAAGAAGGAAGCGTCCTTCCGGGACCTCGGGCTCGAGACGATCACGATGGTGGCGGCGGACTCGGGGGACCTGGATGACTTCGCCAGGCGGTTGCGGTCCGCCGCGGCACGCGCCGCCTCACGGACGACCGCGCCGGGCTGGACGGTGGAAACTCCGGATTGGTGGACACCGACCGCCACCGTTGCCCAACGGCGCGCGCTGGCGGACTGGCAGAGGGAGAAGTTCCTTCGATACCGCCGCGCCGCCTGACGTCTGGCTTGCCACGGAGACTGTTGCGGGCGACGGAAGTTGCCCCGAGGTAGTCCGGTGGAAAACGGTCGCGAAACGGTCCTCCGGACGACCGTTTGCCACCGGACTACCTCGGCAGCGGGTCGCCGGGGCGCGCGCGAACGGATTCGCGCTGCCGCGCGGGTGCGCCGTACGATCGGCGACAAGGCGTCCGAGCCGTCATCAGCGGCGAGCCTTCCGGAAGAACAGTCCCCGCGCGCCGGCGGCGGACCCACTAGAACCGGACGGGTGGCCCGTCACAGCCAGCAACGAGCGGCACCGCCGAGAGGCGGCGCAAGCGAGGTGGTACCGCGGCATCCGTCGTCCTCGTGGCCAACAGCCCGAGCGACCGACACCCCGCAGGAGTCCCCCGATGACCTACCCCAAGGTCTCCCACATCTCTTCGACCACGGTCACGAGCGCGCCGAACTTCCCGGCGATCGAGGAGGCCGTGCTGGCCTTCTGGGACGTGGACGGAACCTTCCAGGCGAGCATCGACCAGCGCGACGCCGACACCGACGGGGAGTTCGTCTTCTACGACGGGCCCCCCTTCGCCAACGGCCTGCCGCACTACGGCCACCTGCTCACGGGCTACGTCAAGGACCTGATCCCGCGCTACCAGACCATGCGCGGCAAGCGCGTCGAGCGCCGCTTCGGCTGGGACACCCACGGACTTCCGGCCGAGCTCGAGGCGATGCGGCAGCTCGGTCTCAAGACCACCGACGAGATCCACGAGCTCGGGGTGGAGAAGTTCAACGCCGCGTGCCGCGAGTCGGTGCTGAAGTACACCGGCGAGTGGCGGGACTACGTCACCCGCCAGGCGCGCTGGGTCGACTTCGAGAACGACTACAAGACCATGAACCCCGAGTTCATGGAGTCAGTCATATGGGCCTTCAAGCAGCTGCACGACAAGGGGCTGATCTACGAGGGCTTCCGCGTCCTGCCCTACTGCTGGAACGACGAGACGCCGCTGTCCAACCACGAGCTGCGCATGGACGACGACGTCTACAAGATGCGCCAGGACCCGGCGGTCACGGTCGGCTACGACGTCACCACCCCCGGCGACCTGCAGCACGTCAAGGTCCTCGTCTGGACCACCACGCCGTGGACGCTGCCCTCCAACCTCGCCGTGATGGTCGGCGAGGACATCGACTACGTCGTGGTCGAGTCCGCGGCGCCCACCGGCACGGCCGAGCGCTACCTGATCGCGGAGTCCCGCCTGGCGTCGTACAAGCGCGAGCTCTTCCCCGACACCGACGAACCGACGGTCGTCTCGCGCCACAAGGGCGCCGACCTGGTCGGTCTGGAGTACGCCCCGCCGTTCTCCTACTACGCCGGCCACGAGCGCGCCTTCCGCCTGGTGCCCGCCGAGTTCGTCACCACCACCGACGGAACGGGGCTGGTGCACACCGCCGGCGCCTTCGGTGAGGACGACAAGGTCGTCACCGACCGCGAGGGCATCGAGGCCGTCATGCCGGTCGGCAAGGACGGCCGGTTCACAGCGCCTGTCGACGACTACGCCGGCATGCTGGTCTTCGACGCCAACCCGCACATCATCGACCACCTCAAGGCAGCCACCCAGGGCCAGCCCGGGGGAGCGGTCACGCCCGGGACCGTGCTGCTGCGCCGCGAGACCTACGACCACTCTTACCCGCACTGCTGGCGCTGCCGCGAGCCCCTCATCTACAAGGGCGTCTCGTCATGGTTCGTCGAGGTGACCGCGGTCAAGGAGCGGCTCCTCGAGCTCAACGAGGGCATCCGCTGGGTGCCCGACCACATCAAGCACGGCTCCTTCGGCAAGTGGCTCGAGAACGCCCGCGACTGGTCGATCACCCGCAACCGCTTCTGGGGCTCGCCCGTGCCGGTGTGGAAGTCCGACGACGAGGCCTATCCGCGCCTCGACGTCTACGGCTCCTTCGAGGAGATCGAGCGCGACTTCGGCCGGCTCCCGGTCGACCCGAACGACTCTTCTGGCACCCCCGACCTGCACCGGCCCTTCGTCGACGAGCTGACCCGGCCCAACCCCGACGACCCCCGCTCGCCCGAGGAGGGTCAGTCCACGATGCGGCGCGTGGACGACGTGCTCGACGTGTGGTTCGACTCGGGCTCGATGAGCTTCGCCCAGGTGCACTACCCGTTCGAGAACGCCGACTGGTTCGAGGGGCACTTCCCCGGCGACTTCATCGTCGAGTACATCGGCCAGACCCGCGGCTGGTTCTACACGATGCACGTCCTGGCCGGCGCGATCTTCGACAAGCCGGCCTTCTCGACGTGCGTGAGCCACGGCATCGTGCTCGGCAGCGACGGGCAGAAGATGAGCAAGTCGCTGCGCAACTACCCCGACGTGCGCGAGGTGTTCGACCGCGACGGCGCCGACGCGATGCGCTGGTTCCTGATGAGCTCGCCGATCCTGCGCGGCGGCAACCTGGTCGTCACCGAGCAGGGCATCCGCGACTCGGTCCGACAGGTCCTGATCCCGCTGTGGAACAGCTGGTACTTCTTCAGTCTCTACGCCAACGCTGCGCAGAAGGACGGCGTGTCGTACGACGCCGCCCGCAGCACCGCGAGCACCCACCCGATGGACCGCTACGTCCTCGCGAAGCTGCGCGACTACGTCGAGACGATGACCCTCCAGCTCGACAACTACGAGGTCGCCGGTGCCTGCGACTCGACTCGCTCGTTCCTCGACGCGCTCACCAACTGGTACATCCGCCGGTCGCGCGAGCGCTTCTGGAACAGCGACTCCACCGACGCATTCGACACCCTCTTCACGGTGCTGGAGACGGTCTGCCGCGTCACGGCGCCGCTGATGCCGCTCGTCACCGAGGAGGTATGGCGCGGCCTGACCGGCGGTCGGTCGGTGCACCTGGCCGACTGGCCGCTCGCCGACGAGCTGCCTGCCGATCCCGCCCTCGTCACGGCGATGGACTCGATCCGCGACGTCTGCTCCGCGGGCTCTGCCCTCCGCAAGGGCGCGAACCTGCGCAACCGGCTCCCGCTGGCCTCGCTCACCGTCGTCGTGGCCGACCCGGACCGGCTGGCGCCCTTCACCTCGATCGTCGCCGACGAGCTCAACGTCAAGAGCGTCCGGCTCCTCGACGTCGACACGGACGAGGCCCACGCCTACGGCGTCCAGCAGCGCCTCACCGTCAACGCACGCGCGGCCGGTCCACGCCTCGGCAAGGACGTGCAGCTGGCGATCAAGGGCTCGAAGTCGGGGGACTGGTCGCTCGACGAGGACGGGACCCTCACCGCTGGCGGACTCGTGCTCCTCGAGGGCGAGTTCTCGCTGGAGACCGTGGCTGCCGACACCGGCGCCGACACGGCGACCGGTGTGCTGCCCGGTGGCGGCTTCGTCGTCCTCGACACCGCGCTCACTCCCGAGCTCGAGGCCGAGGGTGTCGCTCGCGACCTCGTCCGTTCGGTGCAGCAGGCCCGGCGCGAGGCAGGGCTCGACGTCAGCGACCGCATCGCGCTGACTGTCTCGGGACCCGCCTCGGCACTCGAGGCCGCGAGGACGCATGAGGCGCTGCTCGCCCAGGAGACGCTGGCCACGACCGTGTCGTACGCCGAAGCGCCCGACGTGTCCGTGGAGGTCGTCCGCGCCTGACGCTCAGGTCGGGGTCGCGGTCCCCACCGTCGGCAGTTCGATGTCAGCCGGCCTTCGCTGAGCGCGGGTCCGGGCGCCGTACCCCCGAACTGCCGACGTCAGGGCGGGCGTGACGCCCCGCCTGTCGGGGCCAATGGTTGGATGAGTCACATGCTGCTTGACCTGACTGCCGACGCCGTGACCCTGACCGAACAACTCGTCAACATCGAGTCCGTCTCGCACAACGAGGCCGCCATCGCGGACGCCGTCGAGCAGGCGCTCAGTGCGCTGCCGCACCTCATCCTCACCCGGCGGGGGCATACCGTCGTGGCCAGGACGGATGTGGGACGCAGTGAGCGCGTGCTGATCGCCGGTCACCTCGACACGGTGCCGCTCAACAACAACCTGCCGGCCCGGCGCGAGGACACGGAAGACGGCGGGATCCTGCACGGTCTCGGCACCTGCGACATGAAGGGTGGCGACGCGGTGATGCTCAAGCTCGCTGCCGACGTGCCCGAGCCCAACCGCGACATCACCTTCATCTTCTACGAGGCCGAAGAGGTGGACTCGGTCCACAACGGCCTGCGCCTGCTCGCCGAGAGCGACCCGGAGCTGATGACGGCCGACTTCGCGATCCTGATGGAGCCGAGCAACGCCCGCGTCGAGGCCGGCTGCCAGGGCACCATGCGAGCTGACGTGCGCACGACGGGGGAGCGCTCGCACTCGGCTCGCAGCTGGATGGGAGTCAACGCGATCCACAAGGCGGCGCCGGTGCTGGCGCGGCTCAACGACTACGTCGCTCGCCAGCCCGTGATCGACGGCCTGACCTATCACGAAGGGCTCAACGCGACGGGGATCCGTGGGGGCGTCGCGGGCAACGTGATCCCCGACGAGTGCGTCGTCGAGGTCAACTTCCGCTTCGCCCCCGACCGAGACGCCGTAGACGCGGAGGCGTTCGTCCGCGACTTCTTCGAGGGGTACGACGTCACGGTGACCGACATGGCCGTCGGTGCCCTGCCCGGGCTCGACCGGCCCGCCGCGAAGGCGTTCGTCGAGACCGTCGGCGGCGAAGTGGCACCGAAGTTCGGCTGGACGGACGTCGCCCGGTTCAGCGCCCTCGGCGTACCTGCCGTCAACTTCGGCCCCGGCGATCCGATGTTCGCCCACAAGCAGGACGAGCAGGTGCCGATGGAGCACATCACCCGCTGCGAGCGGGTGCTCAAGGAGTGGCTGGCATGAACGAACGGTTCAAGGGCCCGGTGATGACGCGTCGAAGTCAGGTCCAGGAGGGCACCACCACCGACCAGCGCCTGCTCGACTCCCGAGGGACGGCCGACTGGGTGCACACCGACCCGTGGCGGGTGCTGCGCA
>NZ_JAOPXV010000051.1 GCF_025964975.1 Nocardioides sp. | reverse complement strand
CCGGCCGCTGCGACGAAGTCGTCCTGGGCTGCCACGGTGTTGCCGGCCCCCGCTGGCCGGTCCCCCAGCTCGGCCTCGGAGACCCATGCCTCGTCGCCGTCCAGATCCCAGGCGTGGAGGTCCCCGTCCTTGAATCCGTACACCCCGTCCTCCGAGACGGCGCCGTACCCGTCGATGCCGACCGACCAGATCTCCGAGCCGTCCTCGGGGTCGATCCGATGCAGCTGGTCCTCGTTGATCACGACGGTCGCATCTCCGACCGTCGTCACCCAGTCCGCCGGGACCACCCACAACTCCTGGCCGGTTTCGGCGTCCAGCGCGGTGACTTCGCGCTCCTCCGATGCCGAGCTCAGGACGTGGACCACGTTCGACGACTCGTCGTGCATGGCGTAGCCCGCACCACGGACGTCCTGGCGCCACTGCTCCGCGCCGTCCTCGTCGAGCGCGACGACCGCGCCGTCACGCAGCACCACCAACGCGCCCTGGTCCATCGGAGAAACCATGTTGACGCCCGTCTCCGCGTCCCAGGTCCACGCCAGTTCAGGCTCCTCGGTGACGGCCGCGCGCAGCGCGAAGGGGTCGCTGACGGAGTCACCGTCGCGCGCCACCACCAGTCCGCCGCCGAGGGCGACGGTGCCAGCCACAGCGGCGGCCGCGATTGCCGTACGACGGCTTGACGTCCCACTGGCGGGGCTCCGCCTCCAGCTCGTCGGCCACGGCGCCCCTCTCCATCCGCTCGGCCCCGCCAGCGGCGGGCGCGAGCACGGGCTCCGGCGGCACGACCGCCCGCACGACCGGGACCTCGACCTCGAGGCCCGTCAACGGCCGGGCGCAGATGAAGCACTGCTCGGACGTACGGCGGTTGCGGGACCCGCAGTGCCCGCACGCCACGAGCGGCTGGTCATCCATGCGCGCATGGTGCCCGGGTGCCGCGCTCGTCGGAGCGGCGGGCGGCAGACCGTGCAGGTCGACGACGGTAGGCCCTGTCGGGCTCGAACCGACGACCAGCGGATTAAAAGTCCGACGCTCTACCAACTGAGCTAAGGGCCCCTGCGCCCAAGACTATCGATCGACAGCCCGGGCCGGACAAGGTGGCCGCCCCGTTGCCGAGAGGCACGCGGGCGTACGGCGAAGGGAGGAACCTCAGCGTTGGTCCTGGGGCACTCCGCGGGAGCCGCTGTCGGTGAGCCGCGACTCCTCGAGAGCGTGCTTCTCCAGCTCCTCACGACGCTGCCGCTCCTGGTCGTCGCGCGCGGCGTCGTACTCGCCGGGCGCTGACACCAGGTCGGTGGCGCCGCGGCCGAGGCGGGCCAGTGCGGCACGCGCGAAGATCTGCTGCTCGGTCGTGGTGCGCTCGGACCGTCCACGGCCCAGGAACGAGATGAACCAGTGCAGCACCGCGGTGACGCGGTTCTTGAAGCCCGTGATGTAGACGAGGTGGACGGCCAGCCACATCAGCCAGGCGATCACGCCCGTGAGCCGGAGCTTGCCGACCATCGCGACCGCGTTGAAGCGGCTGATGATGGCCATGGAGCCCTTGTCGAAGTACTTGAACGGCTCCTGGGGCGCCTTGCCCTCGAGCCGGTTGTCGATCTCCTTGGCGGCATACTTCGCGCCCTGGATGGCCACCTGCGCCACGCCCGGGAGGTTGTCGAGGGCGATCATGTCGCCGACGACGAAGACCTCGGGGTGGCCCGGGAGCGTCAGGTCGGGGTTCACGCCGATGCGACCAGCGCGGTCGAGCGGGGCACCGGTCTGCTCGGCCAGGACCTGGCCCAGCGAGCTCGCCTGCACGCCGGCCGCCCAGATCTTGGTGACAGTGTTGATGCGCTCGAGCCGGCCGTCCTTGAACTTCATCTCGATGCCGCGCTCGTCCACGTCGGTCACAATCGCGCCGAGGATCACCTCGACGCCGAGCTTCTCCAGCTCGGCCTTGGCCTTCTCGCCCAGCTTCTGTCCGAAGGGCGGCAGTACCTGGGGGGCGGCGTCGAGCAGGATGACGCGCGCGCTGCGGGTGTTGATGGCCCTGAAGTCGCGCTTGAGCGTGCGGTGCGCGAGCTCGGCGATCTGGCCGACCATCTCCACGCCCGTGGGGCCGGCGCCGACCACGACGAAGGTGAGCAGGTGGTCCACGTTGTCACCCCGGTTGGCGCCCAGCTCGGCCATCTCGAAGGCGCCGAAGATGCGGCCGCGGAGCTCGAGGGCGTCGTCGATGCTCTTCATCCCAGGCGCGTGCTCGGAGAACCGGTCGTTGCCGAAGTAGGACTGCTTGGCTCCCGCGGCGACGATGAGGGAGTCGTAGGGGGTGACGGTCTCGCGGCCGAGGACCTGGCTGGTCACCAACCGCTGCTCGAGGTCGATACCGGTGACCTCGCCGAGCAGGACCTGCGCGTTGTCCTGGCTGGCCAGCACCTCCCGGGTGGGCGGGGCGATCTCGCCCTCGCTCAGGATCCCGGTCGCGACCTGGTAGAGGAGCGGCTGGAAGAGGTGGTGCGTCGTCTTGGCCAGCATGGTGATGTCCACGGGGCTGTGTCGCAGCGCCTTGGTGCCGAAGAGGCCACCGAAGCCGGACCCGATCACGACCACCCGGTGACGGTCTGGTGCTTGGATCGTCGACATGTGAATCCTCTCGAAGCCGCTCATCGCCTCGGTGTGGGCGGAACCCCTGCGGCCGACTGGAGTCCGTATACCCGATTGTCCCGCTGGTACGCCTCGGGCGCGAACTCACGGCCGCGTCGGGTTGATCACACCGGCGACCGGCGCCAAGATACAAAAAGTTCGTCGACACGTTTGGTTGATGCTTGCAGTGGGTAGCCAACCAAGGCTGGAGTGTTCACGTCGGTCCACCGAGAGAAGTGACTTGCCACTCAACCAGGATCCGTTGCCCCTGTCACAGTCGCCGCGCGCGGCTGCCGACGCGAGGCGCTGGATCGCGGACGTTTGCCGCCAGCTCGAGCGGGACGACCTCGTCGAGTGCGCCGAGATGGGCACCGGGGAGCTGGTCGCCAACGCGATCCTGCACGGTGAGGCACCCATCGCCGTACGCATGCGCGGCACCAGCACGCACCCGCGCGTCGAGGTCCTTGACGGCTCCTCCAAGGCGCCTGTCCCGCCGTCGCAGGCGGCCGATCCCGAGGACTTCCTGGCCACCTTCGGCCGCGGTCTCTCTCTCGTCGCGATGTCGGCGGTCGTTTGGGGCGCCTCGATCGAGAACAGGGGGAAGGTCGTCTGGTTCGAACCGGCCGCCGAGCTCAGCGACCACAACACCCCCGAACCCGTCTTCGACAGCACCGTGGACGCCCAGGTCCAGCGTCGCAGCGACCAGGCGGTGAGCGTGACCCTGCTCGGCATGGACGTGGCGTTGGCCACCGAGCTCAGCCGTCAGTACGCCGACCTCCGGCGCGAGCTTCGCCTGTTGGCCGTCGCCCACCAGGAGGACTACCCGCTTGCGGCCAACCTGTCGGAGATGTTCGCCAGCTATGAGCACCAGCTGCCGCGCGAGGCGCAGCTCGCCGTGCAACGCGCACGCCGCGACGGGGTGGCCGCGATCGATCTCGAGGTGAAGGTGGAGCCGGAGGCGGGGCCCATCCTGACCACCATGCTCGAGATGTTCGACCTCGCTGACGCCTTCTGCAAGGCCGAGCGGCTGCTGTCGCTCCAGCGCACCGCGGAGCAGCGCGAGTTCCACATCTGGTACCTCACCGAGCTGATCCAGCAGATCAACGGGGAGCCCCCCAGCGGCTTCCAACGGGCGGAGGCTGCCCACGCCAGCCCCGACCAGCAGGTCTCGTGACGAGACCGGCCGGGGTCGCTCAGTCGGAGACCCCTGCTGCGGGCGTTGGCCTGCTCCTCCCGTTCCTGCTCGTTGCCGTCGGTGCCGCGGCGGGCGCCCTGTTCCGTTGGTGGCTGGGACGGCACGGCTCCTCCGGTCCTGATGTGCCTTGGATGACCCTCGCGATCAACGTCGGCGGCTGCTTCACGCTCGCTGCGCTCCCGGCCATCCGCGCCGTACGCCGATCGCCGCACCTCTCCGTCCTGCTCGGACCCGGGGTTCTCGGCGGCTTCACCACCGTGTCGACGTGGGCCGAGCAGTCACGCGGCCTGGCGAGCGACGGGGCACCAGGCACAGCTGCCTTCTACGTCGGCGTCACCCTGTCCTCGTGCCTGGCCGCTGCAGTCGCGGGGCGGCTGCTCGCTCGCTCGATCGCCGGTCCCCTCGCGTGACGGCCCTGCTCGTGGCGCTGGGCGCCGCCGTCGGTGGGCCGCTGCGCTACCTGTGCTCGGAGACGCTCGACGGCCGGTGGCCCCTCGGCACCTTCGTCGTCAACACTCTCGGATCCGCCCTCGCCGGTGTTTTCGCGGCGTTGTCGCTCGACGGCCACACCTGGGCCTTCGCGTTCACCGGCTTCTGCGGAGCGCTCACGTCCTTCTCGGCCCTCGCCGTCCAGGCAGTGGACCGGGGCCCCCGCCTGGGCCTGGCGTACGCCGTCAGCACGGCCGCGGCGGCGCTGGTGCTCTGCGCCGGGGGTTTCGCGCTCGCCCACGAGCTCGTGCTTCAGGCGTAGCCGAGGTCGCCCAGGCGGGCGTCGTCGATGCCGAAGTGGTGGGCCACCTCGTGCACGACGGTGATGCGGACTTCGTCGGCGAGCTCCTCGGGGGTCCGGCACATCTCCAGCAGGTTGTCGCGGAAGAGCAGGATCCGATCTGGCAGGTCGCCCGCATGGTTGGCCGCACGTTCGGTCAGCGCCACCCCGTCGTAGATCCCCAGGAGGTCCGGGTCCTCCGGCGGTGCCGTCGGCTCGACCAGGACGACGACGTTCTCGACCCGCGCGGCGATCTCGTCCGGCAGCGAGTCGAGTGCCTCTCCGACAAGGCGGTCGAACTCGGCGGCCGAGATCTCCAGGGGCATGTCGACACCCTAGGCGGCCGGGACGAGCAGAGCCTGGGACGCGTACTGGCCCGGAGCAAGGCTCCGGGCCAGTGCGATTGGCGACCCCGACGGGACTCGAACCCGCGACCTCCGCCGTGACAGGGCGGCGCGCTAACCAACTGCGCTACGGGGCCAGGATGTGCTGCTTGCAGTCAAACTCGGGCAAGCGGGTGGAACTCTAACCCATCCCTCGGCGGCCCTCCCAATCGAGGTCGAGCCGAGTGATGCGCCGTACCCCCAACGGGATTCGAACCCGTGCTACCGCCGTGAAAGGGCGACGTCCTAGGCCGCTAGACGATGGGGGCCTGCCTCGAGGACCTGTGTCCCAGCGGCGTCCCACAGCATAGGGCCAGGGAATGGGGGCGCCCAAAACCGTGTCCCGGTTAAACATCAGGCACACATTGGTCTGCGCCGATACGCTCGTCTCGTGAGCACCGACGCGAAACGGCTGCGCTTCCTGGTCGTGGAGGACACCGACGACATCCGCGACCTGATGGTGCGCATGGTCGTGCGTGAGGGACACGATGCCGATGAGGCCGTGGACGGCGTCGAGGCGGTCGAGGCGCTCCAGGACAATGCCTACGACGTGATGCTCCTCGACCTCACCATGCCGCGGATGAGCGGCGAGGACGTGGTCCGCTGGCTCAACGAGCATCCCGACCGCCGCGCGGGACTGCGGATCGTGGTCGTCACGGCATGGGCGGGTGATCGTCGGGCCGTCCTCCAGGAGCTCGGGGTCCACGACGTCGTCCAGAAGCCGTTGCGCGCCCAAAGGCTGCGCGAGCTCATCGCCGAGACAAATGTCGAAACCCTTCTCTAGGCCGAGGTCTCGCCCGTAGTGTGCTGAGTGGGGACCCACTGGGAGGGATGCCCCGCTGCCGCGTCTCGGACCGCGAGCACGGCCACATCCAGGAGAGGGAGAACCACCCGATGATGAGCAGAATCCTGCAACGCCGTGCCTCCAAGCGAGTCGCCGACCAGATGAACGCCATCTATTCGTGGCGTCCGCGGCCGCCGCGCTGAGCCACGCACGCGACCACGGGGGCGGATGCCCGGTCGCGATCGAGAGCGCCGAGACGACTGATGGTCGTCTCGGCGCTGTTCTTCGCGCTCCGAGGAACGGTGCGCTGGCGCCGCTCGGCGCGCACGGTCCATGGCTGACGACCAACCTCGTGCAGGCCAAGCAGGTCCTGACCGACTTCGCCCATTTCGACTTCCCCAGCACGGTCACGCGAGGTACGGACCTGTCCGGCAGCACGAGCGACACGCGCAGTGGCCATCACGTCTTTGCCTCCCTCACTCCGGCCCAGGTCGAAGACGGGGGCAGGACCTTCCTCACGCAGTGGCACGAGGTGATCACCGAGGCCACGACGTCACCCGCCGGCGGGGTCATCGATGCCATGCAGGCCCTTCGACGGCCGGTGGCGCGCGCGACGTGCGGTGCCGCCCTGCCGGGCTGCTCGCCGGAAGACCGGGATGCACTGGCCGACCAGGTGCTCGCGTGGATCGACGCCCTCGGTCCGGTGATCTCCCGTCGACGCGACCCAGGTCGGTGGAGCCGCATCCGCCGGCACGAGGCGAGGGCCCGTCGTGAGCTCGAGGACACGTTGGCTCGCGTGCTGTCGGTGTGCGGGATCGACGACGCTCCTCACGTCGTGGCCACGTTCCTCGCAGCCGGGGTGCAGGTGCCGATCGCGGCGGGCGCCTGGCTCCTTGTGCTGCTGGCTGCCCACCCGGAGCGCGAGCTCGAGCCTGACCATGTCGTGTGGGAGAGCCTTCGTGTTGCTCCGCCCACCTGGATCACCGCCCGCATCACGACCGGTCCCGTGACCCTGGCGGACCGTCAGCTGCCGGGCGGGGAGGTGGTGCTGGTCAGCCCGCTCCTCCTGGGACGATCGCCAGAGCTCGTGCCGGGAGGTCCCGCGAGCCTCGGCGGCTTCCAGCCGGGACGTTGGCGCCGCGAAGACCTCAGGCCGGGAGCCTGGCTCCCCTTCGGTGCCGGCGCACATGCCTGTCCCGGACGGACCCTGGGGTTCCGCCTCCTCCGCGACCTCGCGACCTGGGCGCTGGAGCACGAGCTGACCCTTGCGGAGCCGGTCACGATCGACCAGAGCCGCGGGATCCTGCCCAGCCCTGCCCGCCTCGGCTTCGCTTCTCCGACACAATGACGCCATGACTGGCTCATCGGCGTCGCAGCAGGTGCCCGCCGACGTCGCGGTCTCCCCCGGGGCCTCCCGAGTGGCGGGCCTGGTCCTGGACACCGCAACACCGCTCGACCAGAGCTTCGCCCTCATCGCTGAGCACTTCCTGTCCCTCCCCCGCGTCGAGATCGTCACGGCCGCGTTGACGACCTTCGCTCCCGACAACGACGCGGGCTGGATCAACCTCGGTCAGCGCGCCTGGGTGACCGAGTGGGTCAGGCCGGGCTCGGCCTGCTCCATCCTGCCTCCACCTGATGCGGGGCCTGAGGCGGCACTGACGATGCCGTGGGTGTCGCAACGCGCTCGCGAGGCCGTGCTGACCATCGACGACATCGACCGGCTCCCGGCGGAGGCCGACCAGGACCGCAAGGAGATCGCCGGCTGCGGGATCCGCAGCATGGTGGTCCGCGCCCAGATCACCGATGGGGTGATGTTCGGCAGCCTGGCCCTCGGCAGCACCCAGGTGGGCCCCTGGCCGCTGGGCGGCGTCGCAGACTTCCGGCTCATCCACGCCGCACTGACCGCACGCATCGCCCTCGAGCAGGCGCGTCGTTCAGTTGCCGAGGCAGTGACGACCGGCGCCCAGACCCGCGAGACCCACCAGCACTTCTTCGCATCCATCGGGCACGAGCTGCGGACTCCCCTGACGGCGATCATCGGCTACACCGAGATGCTGGTCGAGGCCGCCGACGACCTCCAGGGCGACGCCTTCGCTGCGAGCGTCTCCAACGACGGCAGGATCATCCTGAGGGCCGGCGAGCAGCTGATGGCGGTCCTGGAGGACCTGCTCAGCGCCGGGCGTGCGTTGGCCGGTGCCGACCTCCGAGAGGGCGTGGCGGTCGACGCGGCCGTCGCCGACGTGCTCCACTGGCACCGGACCGCGGCGCGCGCGGGCGACATACGACTCTCCAGCAACCTCCCCGCAGGACAGCAGGTGTGGGCCCACCCGGCAGGCTTCCGCCTGGTCGTGGCCAATCTCGTGGGCAACGCGGTCGTCCACAACGTCCCCGGGGGCTCGGTGGAGGTCTCCAGCCAGACCCTCATCGGAGAGTCGGGCGAACCCCGGCTCCGGGTCATCGTGCGAGACACCGGCCCCGGGCTGACGCACGCACAGCTCAGCAGCGCGTTCGAGCCCTTCGTGCGGTTCGCGGGCGCGTCGGTCAAGGGCACCGGACTCGGGCTGTCGTTGTCGCGGTCCATCGCGGAGCGTGACGGCGGGACCATCGGCGCCGAATCAACTGCAGGAGCGGGCTCGGTGTTCTGGGTGGAGCTGCCCCTGCACGGGGGGCAGCCATCCCCTCCCGACGTCGACGTCGTCGCCTGACCTGAGGCGATTCCGCGGTCGCCGCGGCGCTCATGTAATCTTTCCCCGCTTGGCCAGGTAGCTCAGTTGGTACGAGCGACCGACTGAAAATCGGTAGGTCGGCGGTTCGACCCCGCCCCTGGCCACCAGCACAGCGAAGCGCCCGGTCACGTCCCGACCGGGCGCTTCGCTGGTTCCTGCCCGTCTCAGCGGGTGCGGTCGTCGTACGCGTCGGCTGCGGTGTAGACGTCGAGCACGTAGTCGGTCGAGTTGTTGTAGCTCAGGATCGCCCGCGCCCAGGTGTCGCCAACCATGAGGTCGCCCGACTGGCACAGGTAGCGCGCCGCGGCGAGAGCAGCGTCGTCGAGGTCGTTGGGGTCCGCTGACCCGTCACCGTCGCCATCGGCCTGCCACGTGCGCCACGTCGACGGGATGAACTGCATCGGGCCGACCGCGCGGTCCCACGTCCGGTTGCCGTGCCAGCGGGCGGAGGCACGCGTTGCCCCAATGGCAGCGAACTCCCCCGAACCGTCGAGCGCCGGGCCCAGGATGGGACTCGAGGACTGTCCGTCGCGCCTCAGCCGACGACCACCCAGCGTCCCGTGCTGCGACTCGATCCACCCGACCCCGGCCAAGGTGGTCCAGCCGATGCGACAACCCCGCGGAGCCAGCATGCTGGCCCGTGCGTACGCCGTCAGGGCAGGCAGCGGAATGGCGGCGGCCCTGGCCGTACGGCGTGCCCACGCCGGGTCAACCGCGGCACTCGGCGCCTTGTTGTCGCTTCTGCTCGTCCCCCTGGTTGCCCTGGTCGTCTTCGGCACCACGGTCGGGGACATCTGACCGCGGGGGACGATCTTCTGGTCGCTGATCGCCGGACCGTGCGGGTTCGAAGCTGGCTGCACGCCCGAGCCAGTGGCACCGAGCAACACCACCCCGGCCATCAGCCCCACCGCATGGAGCAGCTTCACCCGGATCGAGCATCGACGCAGTCCGACGACGTCGGGCTGCCTGGTGGAGGTCATGTTGACCATGGTGACCGCTGGAGCTGGTCTCTTCATGGGTTTCTCCACAACCCATTGCGGCTGGTCGGTCGGTCCGGCCCGCGGGCACGCGATTCTTCGGCGTCCAGCCAATCCGGGGGCCGTGTGACTCCGAACACCCTTCATCCCGGCTCATCGACGAGCCCGGGGCAAGCGCGTTCCGGTGCAGAAATCGCTCGGGCCGCCACGTGCCGATACCCAAGGAGTAGTTCTCTATGACTCGCTCACGACCCACCAAGCGGCAAGGTGCGGTAGCACTGGCCTGCGCCGGCGGACTGCTGACAAGCGTCGGCTTCGCCGGTCTCGGACCAACCGGTGCCACCGCGTCAAGCCACCGCGAAGCTCCCATGATCTCCGGCTTGCCGCAGTACGACAACACGGACACGTACGCCTTCCGTAGCCCCGAGAAGAAGGGCACCATCACCCTCGCGGCAAACTGGATCCCGTTCGAGGAGCCGGCGGGTGGCCCGAACTTCTTCCCGTGGGCCACCGATGCGCAGTACGACATCAAGATCGACAACAACCACGATGCCAAGGCTGACATCACGTTCCGGTGGACCTTCAAGGACCACTACCGGTCCAAGGACACCTTCCTCTACAACACCGGCCCGGTGACGTCGCTGAAGGACAAGGACCTGAACTTCTACCAGACCTACAAGCTGGTCCGGATCAAGAACGGCACGTCCAAGGTCATCGTCCGCAACAAGGTCGTCGCGCCGTCCAAC
This sequence comes from Nocardioides sp., assembly GCF_025964975.1. Lineage (GTDB taxonomy): Bacteria > Actinomycetota > Actinomycetes > Propionibacteriales > Nocardioidaceae > Nocardioides. The sequence goes on along the minus strand of NZ_JAOPXV010000051.1, from coordinate 318 downwards.
GTCGGCGGGGCCTCGATGCCCAACTACGCCGCGCTGCGCAACCAGGCGACGACCACCCCGAAGAAGAACGTCAAGTCCTTCGTCGGACAGGCCGAGGACCCGTTCTTCCTCGACCTGCGCGTCTTCGACCTGCTCTACGGCGGTGACCTCTCCGAGGCCGGCGACGACACCCTGGCGGGCTTCAACGTCCAGTCGGTGGCCCTCCAGGTCCCGCAGCGGTGGCTCGCCAAGAAGGGCAACGCCAAGAAGAACCCCGTGATCGGCACCTGGTCGACGACGCAGAAGAAGTCGACCAACGGCAAGTTCGTCCAGGTCTCC
>NZ_JAOPXV010000035.1 GCF_025964975.1 Nocardioides sp. | reverse complement strand
CGCCGTGGGAAGCGGTCGGGGGCACGCCTCCGGGAGCGTCGACGTCGAGCGCCGTGGCGCCACTCACCGCTTGCGCAGGACGATGACGAGGTTCCAGGTGACGAGCTCGCGCAGCACCGGGACACGGACCAGCCAGTGCGCCCACCACGGGTGGTAGCGGGGCACGAGGTCGACGAGGTCGACGTCGTCGGCACGGGCTCGGGCCCGGGCCCACCGGACCCCGGCGGCCACCGTCACCGCGAACAACGACTCCCCGAACCGGTTCTTGGGCTCGCGGCCGTGCTTGCGGCGGTAGCGGCGCCGCGCACGGGCTCCGCCGAGGAAGTGCCAGGGCGCGGTCTCGTGGCCGCCCCAGGGTCCCCACCAGACCGTGTAGCTGAGGAACACCAGGCCGCCGGGGCGGGTGACGCGCACCATCTCCTCGGCCATCCGCCAGGGGTCGGGCACGTGCTCCAGGACGTTGGAGGAGTAGCAGACGTCGAGGCACCCGTCGCGGAACGGCAGCTGCAGGCCGCTCCCGACGACCGTGCCGGCCGCGATGCCACCGAGGCCGGACAGCTCGCCGACGTCGGCGTCGAGGGCCCAGTAGGTCGCGCCGGCCGCCCGGAACGCGTCACGGAAATAGCCCGGGCCCCCGCCCACGTCGAGCAGCACGGCACCGTCGAGGTCGGCGTACGTCGCGAGCTGGCCGACCGAGTCGGCCGCGAGCGCGCGGTAGAACCGGTCGGGGTCGGGTTGCTCGTAGCGGAAGTCGTCGAGCAGGCGCACCGAGCGGCCCAGCGTCGCGCGCCAGGCGGCTCGGGTCACCGAGAGGGACTCATCCGGCACGCGACCAGTCTGGCCGGTCGGCGGGCTCGGCCAGGATCCGGGTGTCCGTGGGGGCGTGCCCGACCACGACCGCCGGGCGGGTCCCCTCGCCGACCAGGACCCCGTCGAGCGCGGAGGTCAGCACGGCGGCGAAGCCCTCCTGGGCGCTCTCCCAGGAGTAGGCGTGGCTCATCACCCGCGCACCCTCCGCCAGGCGGGTCCGCTCGGAGGCGTCGTCCAGCAGTCGGCGGGTGACCTCCAGCAGCCCGGCCTGGTCGTCGACCAGGACGCCGGAGCGGCCGTCGTCGATCGACTCGCACACCCCGCCGGCCGAGGCGTAGGCCACGGTGGGGGTGCCGTGCATGCCGGCCTCGCCGATCACCAGGCCCCAGCCCTCCTTGAGCGACGGCATCAGGTGCAGCCACGCGCGCTCGTAGACCTCGTGCTTGCGGGCCTCGTCGACGTGGCCCTCGAAGACCACCGTGTCGCCCGCGCCGAGGCGTGCGGCGTGCTCGCGCAGCTCGTCCTCCCACCAGCCGCCGCCGACCACGTGCAGCCGCAGGCCGGGGTGCTCCTCGCGCAGGGCGACGGCGACGTCGATGGCGTGCTCGACCTGCTTGTGGGGCACGAGGCGCCCCACCACCGCGACCATGGGGTGGTGGGACTTTCCGACGCCCACAGGGAGGACCGGGTCGGTGCCGTTGTGGACGACGGCGATGCGCTGGCGGTCCACTCCGAGCTCCTGGAGCTCCATCCGGGTCGCGCGGGAGACTGCGACGTACTGACACCTCCGGTACAACCGGGGCGCAAGCGCGTGCTCGATCCACCAGCCGACCCGTCCCGTGAGCCCGGGATACACGACGGGCCATTGTTCACGATGAACGTGGTGCATCAGCACCACGACCGGCTTGCGGGTCGCAGCTCGGGTGAAGAATGGCAGCCCGTTCTGGACGTCGACGACGACGTCGACCCGGCCGAACTCGCGGCGCAGCAGGGCCCAGACGCCCTCGCGATAGACGGTCAGCTTCGTGCCCCGACGGACGAAGCGGACGCCGTTGACGGTCTCGTCGGGCGGGGCCGCTGCGTGCGCCGCGCAGAGGATGGTGACCTGCGCGCCGCGGTAGGCGAGGCCCTCGGCCATCTTCTCGAGGTAGCGCTCGGCACCGCCGCCCTCGGGGTTGCGGGTATCACGCCAGCTGAAGAAAGCGACGTGCCGGCCAGAGATATCACGATGGTCAGACATTGCCCGCAGACGTTACTACCAGAGGGTAAGGTCTCCGGGTGCCGCGCCTGAACCGACCCAATCCGGCCCGCCGGACCTCAGGATCCTGGCGGGCCGATCTGCGTCGTTCGCTCTTCCTCTTCAACGAGTTCCGCTATGAGCAGCCCGACCCGGCCCGCTTCTACACAGCTCTGGCCCAGGACTCTGCCGCTCACGTCGGGGAGTACGCCGACCTGTCCGGAGCGACGCTTCTCGACGTCGGAGGTGGGCCCGGCTACTTCCGCGACGCCTTCACCGAAGCCGGGGCCACCTACTACTCCCTCGATTCCGACGTGGGCGAGCTGGCAGGAGCGGGCGACATCGGCTCCGGGACGGTCATCGGCAGTGGCATGGACTTGCCGTTTCGCGATGACGCGGTCGACATCTGCTACTCCTCCAACGTCCTCGAGCACGTCCCCGACCCGTGGCGGATGGCCGGTGAGATGGTGCGCGTGACGCGTCGCGGTGGACTGGCGTTCATCAGCTACACCACGTGGTACGGCCCCCACGGGGGGCATGAGACCTCGCCGTGGCACTACCTGGGCGGGGTACGAGCGCGCCGGCGCTACACCAGGACGCACGGGCGGGAGCCGAAGAACAAGTACGGCGAGTCACTCTTCAAGGTCACCGTGGCCGACGGGCTCCGATGGGCTCGCGAGCAGGACGTGGCCGACGTCGTGCACCTGATCCCGCGATACAACCCGTGGTGGAGCCGGTGGCTGATGCACCTTCCTGTCGTTCGAGAGGTGGTGACGTGGAACCTCGTGCTGGTGCTGCGCAAGCGGTGACCGAGGAGAGCGCGCGGTTCCGGTGGCGACTGGCCGCCGCATGCGTGTTGATCACCGGTATGTCGATGACTCAGGCAGCAGGGTTCCTTGTCGCCGACACCAAGCTGGACCTTGCGGTCGACCCTTCAGGATTCTTGGGCCGTGCCGTGGACCTCTGGGACGCCCAGGCTGCGTTCGGTCAGCTGCAGAACCAGGCCTACGGCTACCTGTGGCCCATGGGGCCGTTCTTCCTCCTCGGATCTCTGCTCGACCTGCCCGGTTGGGTCGTCCAGCGACTCTGGATGGCACTGGTGCTGTGCGTGGCGCTCGTCGGCGCGGCCAGGGTGACCCGCGCTCTCGGCGTTCGCTCCGACCTGGCGTGCCTGCTGGCCGGCTTCGCCTACGCCCTCTCCCCGCGGATGCTCACGGTGATCGGCCCGAGCTCCATCGAGGTCTGGCCCAGCGCCCTCGCGCCCTGGGTCCTGCTGCCCCTGGTCCTTGGTGCCGACCATGGCTCACCGCGTGTCGCAACTGCCCGGTCTGCAGTCGCGGTGGCTTTGGTGGGTGGTGTCAACGCTGTCGCGACGTTCGCGGTGATCCCGCTGGGTGCGCTGTGGATCCTCACGCGCAGCCGCGGGCCTCGTCGCCGGGCGTTGATGCTCTGGTGGCCGCTGTTCGTGCTCCTGGGCACGCTGTGGTGGCTCGTCCCCTTGTTCACCCTCGGTGCCTACAGTCCACCCTTCCTCGACTTCATCGAGTCGGCGTCGGTGACCACCTATCCCACCAACCTCTTCGACGCCCTCCGCGGGACCTCCAACTGGGTGGCCTATGTCGACCCGCAGTCGTTCGCCGGTGGGCAGTTGCTTTCGCAGTACCACTACATCCTCAACTCCGCCACGCTGATGGTCTGCGGTCTCGCAGGACTCACGTTGCGCCGCAACCCGCACCGACGCTTCCTCGTGCTGGGCGTGCTCACGGGTCTGTTTGCCGTCACCATGGGTCACCTCGGTGCCGGTCAAGGGCTCTTCGCCCCGCTGTTGAACTCGGCGCTCGACGGAGGGCTCGCGCCGCTCCGCAACGTCCACAAGTTCGACCCCGTCATCAGGCTCCCGCTCGTTGTGGGGCTGGCTTGGACGGTTGACGAGGCTCTGACCCGCCTCCGGACCCGCCGCACGGTCTCCGGCAGGTCAGCCGACGGTGTCGCGGCTCGTACGCTCATCGGCTCGGTCGTGGGAGCTGTCCTGATCATGAGCCTGCCTTTCGCTGCTGGGAACGCCGCGCCCCGGTCCGGGTTCAGCGACATCCCGGACTACTGGCAGAGAGCGGCCGCCTGGCTGGACGACCGCGACGACGAGGGCGTGGCTCTCCTCGTGCCCGGGTCGTCGTTCGGGACCTACGTCTGGGGCGAACCCCGTGACGAACCCATGCAGGGCATCGCGGGATCGCCCTGGGCGGTGCGCAACGCGGTGCCACTCGTGCCAGCGGGGAACATCCGGGCGCTCAACGAGATCGAGCAGCGCATGACAGAAGGTGACGGGGGGCCGGGATTCACGACGTTCCTGGCCCGTGCAGGAATCACCCACCTGCTCGTCCGCAACGACCTGGTCCGTTCCGGCGTCACCGATCCGGTCCTCGTGCATCAGACCATCGACCAGTCTCCGGGACTCCGCATGGTCGCCGAGTTCGGCCCCGACATCGGCGGCGAGCCTGAAGTGGCCGGCGACCTGGGTCGCGCCTTGATCAACGGCGGATGGCAGTCGTCGTACGCCGCGCTCGAGATCTACGAGGTCAATGGCGCGCGTGGCTTCGCCACCACGGTGGACACCCCGACGACCGTCGTCGGTGGTCCCGAGGACCTGCTCGACCTCGCCGACCTGGGGCTGGTGGGACGGGACCCCACCGTGCTGGCGATGGACGCTGCAACCAAGGCGGCACCCGAAGGCCCGCTCGTTCTCACTGACGGTCTGCGCCGGGTCGAGCGACACTTCGCGCGGATCTCGGACGCCGTTTCGCAGACACTTGCGCCACGGGACCCGTCCACCCTGGACCGACGACTTCCCGACTACCAGCTGGCTGACCAGTCGGACTGGGACGTGGAGGCAAGGTACCGCGGCGCAGCCGAGGTCGGCGCCACGTCCTCTGGCGCTGCGGCCGGTGGCAGCGGAGGTGGCGGGCCCGGTGAGATGCCCTACTCCGCCCTCGACGGCAACCCTGGGTCGGCGTGGGTCTCGTCGCGTTCTTCGGAGCAGCCACAGAAGTGGTGGGTCGACTTCGGGAATCCCGTTCAAGCCGGGCGCATCTCGGTGACCCTGGGTCCGGGCACGGGCAAGGAGCAGCTCCAGCTTCGTGCGGAGGACTGGGAAAGCCCCGTGCTCGACTTCGCTCCGGGGGAGCGACGCGTTGTTGTCGGTCCGGCGTCTGCGCAGAAGGTCTGGGTCGAGGACGTCTCGGGCGTCCCCGGCAACCAGATGTCGCTGGCCGAGGTCGTCGTGGGGGAGGCGCAGGTCGAGCGCCACCTCGTCCTGCCCCAGCTCCCTCCCGCCTGGGGCAATCCGGACGCGATCGTGCTGCGTCGTGTTGCCGACAACCGGACGGGCTGCGCCACGGTCGACGGTTCCGTGCGGTGCCGTGCGCTGTTGCAACGCAGCGAGGAAGAGGCGGGCGTCTTCGCCCGCAGGTTCTCGTTGTCCAAGGCGAGCTCCATGGACCTGTCCGTGCGAGTGGAGACCCGCGCAGGGGAGGCACTGAATCAGCTCATCCAGCGGGACCAGGTCGTCTCGGTGCGCACGTCCACCACCGCCATGCCCGATCCACGGGCATCTGCGGTCGCCATGCTCGACGGGGCAGCCGGCACGACCTGGACCGCACGCCCGGGTGACATCAATCCTGTCATCAGCCTGCGTTTCCTCACGCAGGTGGACATCCGGGGTCTGGCTCTCGCGGTTGAACGTGGGACGGCCGCCCGGGCGCCGCAGTCCGTGCTGCTGTCATGGCCCGGTGGTTCTCGCCGAGTGGGGTTGGGCGATGACGGCATCGTCTCGTTTCCGTTGATCCGGACGAAGTCGATGGACATCAAGGTCACTGAGGCCGAACCTGCCACGGACCTGAATTTTGCCGGGAGCGCCTCGGACGTGCCGGTGGGCATCGGTGAGCTCCGCCTCACGGGCGTACCCTTCCTCCCCATTGCGCCGTCCGAGAGCACTCTGGACCTGCCGTGTGGGTCGGGACCAGACGTCAACATCAACGGCGACGTGGTCAGGACAAGGGTCAGCGCCAGCCCTGCCGAGCTGGCCTCCGGGACCGAGGTGCCAGCCGTCGCGTGCGGCGATGACGGTGTGCTCCTTCGTTCCGGCCCGAACACGCTCGTGGTTTCCCCATCGGACGCGTTCTTGGCGAACTCGGTCGTCCTGGGCGGCGTGGCTCCGCCGTCGGCCGAGGCAGTCGGGACGCAGTTGAGCGCGACCTCGCGGAGCTTCACGGGGATCCAGAACCGCTACGTCGTCTCCCGAGAGAATGTCAACGCCGGCTGGTCCGCCGAGGGTGCCGCAACCCCTCAGGTCTTCGACGGATGGCGGCAGGGTTGGGACGTCGGGACCTCGAGCGAGCTGACCGTGCGCTTCGCGCCACAGCGACTCTTCCAGGCGGGCCTGGTCGTTGGTGCAGCAGGTTGGCTTGTCCTGCTGGGGTCAGCGCTGCTACGTCATCGAGGAGCCTCACTCCCGGAGCCGGTGGGCGAGGGCACAAGCCCGGCCTGGGCGTCGGCCGCAGCAGTGGTCGTCGTGGCGGCGCTGCTGGCCGGCTGGGGCGGGACAGCCGTGGCGACGGTCGTCGTCGGAGTCGTGTTCATCGTGCGACGCAGGTGGACGCGGGCGGAGGGATGGGGCTGGGCCGCGTTCCTGGTACCGGCCGCCGCCTCGTATATGTTCAACCCGTGGACGCACACTCCTTGGGCGGGGAACTTCGGTTGGCCGCCCTACCTGGTGCTTGCGGCATGCTCGGCAGTGGCCGCCTGGGTGGCGATCGACACCGCGGAGCGTCGGCCGAACGCGATCGCAGGTCGTTCCACCAGCCAATAGGCGATCTCGCTCACCACGAGCGTCCCGAACAGGGTCATGGCCCAGATGCGCGGGAAGTCACCGGTGAAGATGTCGTAGTCGACCATCTCGAGCAGCCCAGCGAGCACGATGAGGTGCAGGCAGAAGATGGCGTACGACACGTGCCCCACGTGGCGCAGGATCCGCGCCGAGGCCACTCGGTGGTAGACGCCCGTCGGCGACGACCACGCGCCCGCGGCGACTACTAACAGACCTATGGCGGTGTAGCAGACGTTCTTGACCAGAGCTTCGGCAGGGGTGCCCGGCTCGAGCGAGATCGGGCCGGCGATCGGGGTAGCTGTCAGCAGGAGAAGTCCCGACGCCGCGACCCAGCAGGTTCCGGGTTGGCAGCCCAGCGCGGCGACCCTTCTCCCAAGTCCAGTGGCCCTTCCGGCCTGCTGCAGGACGTGCTCGCGGGCCAGCCAGAGGCCGGCTGCGAACCAGGAGAGGAACCCCGGCAGCCAGAGTGTGGGAGACCAAGCGCGCTCATCGGCGAGGGCCGGCGCCACCCAGAGGATCCACACGGCACTGATCGCGGGCAGGCCCACCAGCACGGGCGTCGAACGGCGCAGAGCCCCCCGCCCACCTCCGGTGGCGAACCACATCAGCAAGGGCAGGACGACGTAGAACGTCACCTCGACCGCAAGGCTCCACATCTGCGTGAGACCGTACGGGAGCGAGCGGGAGACGAACGTGTCGAGCATCGTCATCGACCTCAACAATTCCGGCACTCCCCGATCCTCGTTGCCGGGGACGAAGGCGAGCGCGACGCCTGCAGCCACCACATAGATGGGGAAGATGCGCCAAAACCGCTTGGTTGCGTACGTCCTCATGCGCGGGGCCGGCCGCTCGAGGACGGCGCGAGCCCAGAACGGTCGGGACAGCAGGAAGCCGGAGAGGACGAAGAACAACGCCACGCCGACGTCGAGACGGGCCAGAACCACGCCGAGAGTGCCGTGTCGGAAGTACTCCCCGGTCTGGAACGCGACGTGCGTGGTGAGCACGGCGATCGCGCCGACGGCGCGCAGCACGTCCAGTCCGGGGAAGTCCGGTCGTTCATCGACGTGATGAGGAGTCACAGTGGGTCTCCAGGCTCGGGTGGTCCGACCTCGATCGTGTCGATACACAGTGTCACCCCGGGATCCAGCCCGGAGATGCGGACGTCGGCGAACTGTCCCTCCACTCGGACATACAGGTCGTTGAGGCCCTCGCGCAACGATGTGCTCACGGTCGAGTCGTCCGCTGTGATGGTGACAGGTGTAGATGCGCTGCTCAGGTACGAGATCTTGATCCACCACAGGAAGTCGAACGCTACATTTCGCAGGGGGACACGAATCCCGGGCTCGTCACGGAGTCGCCAACCGCAGTCCTCGATGGGGCCCGGGCGAGACATCGTGCCGGGCCCGATGTCGACTCGGTGGACATGTCCGACCTCGTCAACCATCGCCAGGTCCTCGCTGGCCTCGGGATAGGTGACCCTGCGGTCCAGCAACGGTGTGAGTCGGCTGAGACGGTTGTCGGGGGCGAAGATCTGGTCGTAGACGTCGTTCGGAACCTCCTGTTCGGTGAGGTCCACGTTGCCCAGACGGCCCAAGTCCTCTGTGAGAGTGCGGAGGTAGCTGTCACTGGCGTTCTGGGTGTGCCAGACATGGACATAGCGGTATGAGCTCACCATGCCACCGGCTGCGACCACCGCCACCAGGGCGAGCGGCAGCCACCTCGAATTCGGGACGGCCGGTAGCCGGACGAGCGGCCGGGGTCGATGCTGGGACGACTCCACGGCGCCGGGGATCTCGAGGTAGATCAGCCCAACGACCAAGGCGGCCACGCATGCGGCGTCAGTGAGGTAGCGGTACTCCAGACCGATGATCGCCCCGAAGGCCGGACCCCGGCTGTTCACCAGCAGCGCCAGGCACGCGACCAAGAAGCCCACAAGGAGGGCGACCGCACGCAAGGTCCGTCGCCGGGTCACGAAGCCCACCAGCACCACCGCGCCGATCACGAGCCAGGCGACACCCACGGCCCACAGCGGCGGATCGGCGAACGAGTTGGGCGCTGGCTGGCTGTTCCAGTTCCACGGCCCACCCACCACGCCCGAGCCGAAGGCACGAAAGACCATGGTGTCCACGATCCGCAGCACGATCGAGACGCTGGTCTCCGTGAAAGGCGCCGTGACGTGGGTGACGTAGTAGGCGCCATACGCAACCCCCACCCCGAGGCCTCCCACGACTGCGGGCCAGTAGCGACGCGTGATCGTCAGCAGGCGTGACACGGGGCTGCCCTGTGCGAAGTAGGCCAGCGCCAAGAACGCGAGGACGGGCAGGATGAGGATCGCCTTGACATAGAAGAACAAGCCGTAGGTCACCGCCAGCACCGTCAGGACCAACCACAGCGGCCGAGGTGTCCTGAGGAAGCGCACCCAGCACCCGACAGCAAGGAAGAACGCGCCCTGCAGCGGCACCTGGTTGACACCGGCCGTCCACCACATCATCACCGGGAGCGCCATGGCGCTCGTGAGGTACAGCGACAGGGGGACCAAGGAACCCCATCGCGCGCCGAACACGGTCAGGAACGCCCACCATGCACCCACCGCCGCCACCGCCTGCAGGAGCAGGATCACGCCCGAGGCGAGGAGCCAGTTGAGCGGACCTGCCTCGGCTACCAGCCAAGCCAGCACCCGGCCCCCGGGCATCAGGTTGCTGTTGTACGGAAGAAGGAGGTAGTCAGGTCCGAAACTGCTGACGCGCGCATCCAGAAGCAGCTTGTAGTCATCGAGGTAGAACCAGCTCTCGAGGCTTGCCCAGGCGCGAAACGCCAGATGCAGGAGCACCAGCACCAACCCCATGCGTCCGACCGTCGAGAGCATTGCTGACGTGCCCGACGTGGCCGGTTGGCGGGAGCCGCCGTCGATCTCCTCCCGGATGCCAGCCACGGGCGGAGATGATGCCACACCGGCCCTCGCAGGAGTCGCGGTCCGACATGTTGGGCTCATTTCTGGAACTAGAGCCCACTCTCCTGCTACCTGCTGGTAGCCTTCGGCGACTTTACTGAATCCTGGGAGGGACCTGAAGTGCGCAAGATCATTGGCTGGGTACTGCTCGGCTTGGGAGCGTTCTTGTTGGTGACCGGTCTGCTGGCCACCGTCTGGGCCCCCGGACAGGTGGAGCGCACGCCGCTCGACACGAACAGCACGACGTACCTCAGCGGCAACGCGGACAAGCTCAACCCAGCGACCGGTGAGACCGAGGCGATCGACGTCAAGGCCACGAGCATCACCAAAGCCGACTCGAAGCGCTCGGATGACGAGGTCATCGTCTTCGTCAACACCACGTGCCTGGTCATCGACGAGGGCGACGTGCCCGACTGCGTCGACGCCGAGGACCCCGAGGCCCGTCTCGTCAGCGCCACGTCCGACGTCTTCGCGACCGATCGCAGCGACGGCCTGGCGGTCAACGGCAAGTACCTCCCGGCCGGCGCCGAGGAGAAGGAGGGCCTCGTCAACAAGTGGCCCTTCAAGGCTGAGAAGAAGGACTACCCCTACTGGGACGGCCTGCTCGGCGAGACGGTCACCGCCGCCTACGACAGCACCGAGAGCCTCGACGGGCTCGAGACGTACAAGTACCGCGTCCTCCTCGAAGAGGTCGAGGCCGACGTCGTCGAGGGTGTCCAGGGCGTCTACAGCCAGGACAAGTTCATCTGGATCGAGCCGCGCACCGGCGCCATCGTCAACCAGCAGTACCACGAGGTCCGCGAGCTCGAGGACGGGACGACCGTGCTCGACATGGAGATCGGCTTCACCGAGGAGCAGGTCGCCAGCGGCATCAAGACCACCAAGGACAACAAGAGCCAGCTCGACCTGGTCACCGGCACGCTGCCGCTGGTCGGTTTCATCGGCGGACTCCTGGCCCTCTTGGCCGGTGCGTTCCTGGTGTTCGCCGGGCGTCGGGACGAAACGGTCTGACGCCACGCACCACATGCTGACTGACAGGCCGGACCCCGCACCGGGGTCCGGCTTGTTGTCATGTGCGGCGTCAACTAGATCGAAGGCCGAGACGAGTCCTCCGACTCCGACTGGGAACGAGAAGCTCCAGGGCGCGCCTCGCAGAGCTCGCTGGCGGGGTGTGCCTCATCTACGCCATTGCGCTGCCCGAGGAAAGCCGCGGCCGGCCCGGTGAGGGAGCCGTTGGCCTCTGCGTGGTGCGAAACTCGACCGACGAACGGCTCGCAGGACCGCCGAGAACGGTGGCATAAACGGCTACGTCGTCACCCCGAAGGTCCGCGAACCCGGTGTTGGCAACGGCGACAACGTGGCGACCGGAGGGACGTACTCTCGCCCGATCAGGACGTAACCCGGCGAACGGTGACTTCGGCCATCGGGTAGTCCAGATTGCGGAGGCAGTGGGTCTCGTCCTCGCAGCCGATCTGCGTCACTGTCAGATCTGGAAAGTCCGGGAGCCAGAGGTAGGTGGGGTCGTCCACCACGTACTCGAACTCATGCCAATAGCCACCCGCGAGACTCGGCATTCGCATGCACGGGTACCTGGTGGCTACGGCTGGCGGGACGTAGACCGATGCGTTGGCGAAAGCCTCGGCCGGCGTGGTTGCGTGATGCCACACGGGCGTGGAGACGGCGCTCCAGCCACCGTAGCCCGCGCTGTCGTCTTCCACCCTGATGCGCACTGACGTTGCATCAGGAGGGACAGGCAGTCGGTGGAGCCGCCACTCCGGAGCCGTGCTCGTCTCGACGGCGTCGCTGGGGAGCGCTCCGTCCACAGTCTGGAACTCAGCCCACATGCTTTGGGTGCTGGGGTCCCCGGACACCGACCAGAAGACGATCTCGTCGACGTCGGAGACGGCGTAGGACGGCGTCGCGAATCTGCCGGTGTTGGCATCGGGCGTCTGGCCCTCCTCGGGCGACGCCCAAGTGCCCCACGTCTCCAGCTCACCGAGCGGGCCGGCGGCGAGTTCGCTGACCCGCGGGAAAGCTCCCGGCGCCAGTGGTTTGCCGCCCCATTGCAGCTCGGCGGTCTCGTCCAGCGGCTGTGCCGTCGCGGGCAGGGACGAGTCGCTGAGTGGGCCGCAGTCATCTTGAGCAAACACGTTTCGGACATTTGCACTGGCGGCGCTCCACCCCGGCCGCGCGGCATCTCGGAGCACCCAACCGAGGCTCGTCGCCATGGGGAGGATCACGGCGAGGCAGATTGCTGCGGTCGCGAACCGCCGTGCCGGCTGCCAAGAGTTGGCAATCCAGCCCAGCAAGGCAAAGAGCGCGATCGCGGGGTACCACATGCTGCGTGCGTGACCATCGGTCATCAGGCGACTGAACTTCACCCAATCCAGGCTGGCGAGGTCGCGGTAGCCCCAGAAGCCCGCAACGGTGAAGGAGGTCGCGGCACCCAGAAGCAACATCACCAGTAGTGCGCCACGGCCGGGGAACGTCGTCCTGCGGCCTTGCCAGGCACTGGCGATGAGGGCGGCCATCAAGACGGCCGGGACCGCTTCTACGCCAAGATGGATGGGCCATTTGCTCGAGGTGAACACGACTCCGCCGATCCATGCAACACCGGCAGTCCATAGAGCCCGGCGGCCGACGTTCTGGCCGACGCCGGGCGATCCGACCACGACGAGCGTGATCAGCAGCGGCACCATGAACGCCCGGGCGGCGGCGGTCTCACCGTTGAAGGTCATGATGAAGCGCTGCGGCTCGTTCATGATCAGCAGCTCATGCCCGGCGGCTCCGAAGGTCTCAGCTCCGTCGGCGACCGTGCGGAGGTCCACAGCCGCGAACATCACAAGGATCGCAAAGGCGCCGGCGCTGAGCGTTGCGGCCAGGAGCGGGGCGAGTTGATTGCGGTCCTTGCGAACCGTGGAGAGGGTCGCTGCCAGCAGCAAGGCCGCCGGCGAGAGCGTGACCCAGCCCGTCTGGTGGGCGGCTACCGCGGCTCCACAGGACACGAGGCCGACGAACAGCGGAAGAGGGCCCGGTCGACGCAGGTACGAGACCCAGGCGGCCAGAGCCAGGACACCGAGGACTACCACCACCGGCTCGGCGCGCAGGCTCATCAACCCGACGCCACAGAAAGCAAGATAGGTGGCGGCGACCGGCGGCCATCGCGAGGCCTGCGTACCCACAAAGTGGGAGATCACGTGCGCCCGAAGCACCACCCAGGTGCCGGACAGCACCAAGGCCACCACAAGTCGGAGGTGAATGAAGCCCAGCCCAGCCCGCTGCAGCTGGTAGTAGACGAACTCGTGCCACAGCCCCTGAGGAAGCCACGCGTCCTCGGTCTCGTAGACGTTGCCGAACCAGCCGCGGCCGAGGGCCTCGCTGCGGACCATCACCCAGCCCTCGTCGTATTGCGCTGGCACGATGAACGCGAGCGCTATCAAGGCCACCAACACCACGAGGTCGACTGGGTCAAGCGCTCCCCACCATGTCCGGAGTCTCCGTCGGCTCGATGTCTGGTCCGGGTCGGTGTCGGCTCGGGGTCGCGATCGCCGACTCAGGGCCAGTGCTCCGAAGCAGCCCAGCAGGCTGGTCAGACCGATGGCCCAGCGCGACCACGATGCTGCCAGGCCAGATGCCTGTGTCTTGATGATGACTGATTCGACAGCGTTGCCCGTCGCGCTCAGGCGGAACACGGCCGGCGGCGAGACGGTGGCTGACGCAGTGTCTGTACCCGCGGTGAGGGTGAGGCGAGAATCAGAGAGGTGGTACAGCCCAGTGACGGCGCAGTCGCCGGTTGGCAGAGTCACGGAGGCGCCCTCCACCTCGAGCGGGTGCAGGCTGAGCTGGTCGCCGTCTAGGTCGAGCAGTAGCTCTCCGAGGTTCAACGCTGGGACGCCAGGTTGGGCGTGCGCGCGCAGCGCCGCGCAGGTCGTCTCCACCGTGACCTTCTCCGGGTGTCGCCGGGTGAGTCGTAGGGCTCCGGAGTCCTCCGGACCATTGGGCTGCCAAGTGATCTCGCTGGCGTGGAACCGGGGTGGCGTGATCGCGAATATGACCGACGTGAGCAGGGCTCCGATCGCGATTGCCAGCGCTAGCCTCATACGGTTCACAGGTGCTGGAAGTCCACTCGAACGTGCGAGACAACGGGCGTGCGCTTGCCCGTTCGGAGCAGCGGGATCTCGTCGACGTAGTCGACGTGGATGTCCGTGTCCCCGGTGTACTCGCGCAGCGCGACGACCAGACCTTCCCACTCGAGTGGTGTCCAATGTGGACCTCGCACGATCTTGACGGTGAAGGCACCGCGTACGGTTTGCACCACTTGGAAGAACTGCACCAGGTGGGCGTACTCCTTGAAGAAGTGCGCGAAGAAGGTGCCCGGGAGCCAGCGGTCGTTCGCACAGTGCACGAGCGCCTGCGTGCGGCCCTGGATCTCACCGAGACGGCTGAGGCCCCTGCCGCACGTGCACACGGTCGAGTTGTCCGCAGCCACAGCAAGGTCGCCGATGCGGTAGCGGATGAGTGGGACCGAGAAGTTGTTGAGATCGGTGATGACGACCTCACCCACCTCGCCGGGAGCAGCGGGCCGGCCCTCCTTGAGCACCTCGACGATGTAGCTCTCGTCGAGCACGTGATGGTCCGGGCTGTGTCCGCACTGATAGGCGATACCGGAGAACTCGCGTGCGCCGTACTTGTCGAACACTGTGCCGCCCAGCCCGGTCTCGATCTGCTGCCGAGTCTCGCGCGTGAGCATCTGGGCCGAGGACAGGATGGCGCGCGGCTGGAAGTCCAGGCGCCCGCCGGCGTTGAGGTAGAGAGCAAGGAAGTTCAGCGACTCGGCATATCCGTCGATCAGCACCGGACGGATCTTGTTGAGCTGGCCGGCGAGCCCGGACAGTCCCGCGTCGGTGAGCTCGAACGCCGGGATGAAGGTGCGACGCATCATCTTCGAATCGATACGCTCCCGAGCCACCTGGAGGCGGTTCATGCCGAGGGTCTGGTGCCAGAGCCGGGCCTGCTTGTCACCGATGCGCCAGCCGGTCCACTCCAACGAACGCAGGGTCGAGGCGAAGCGGATCTCGAGTTGCTGTCGGTCGACGTACGTCACGAACGGTTGGCCGGTGGAGCCGCTCGTGGCGATTCGGTGCATCTCGCTCTTGGTGTGCGTGTCGGCGAACATGTCCATGAACAGGTTGGCCGTGACGTCCGCCTTGTCCAGCATCGGCAGCTTGCGCAGGTCCTCCGGGGTGCTGATGTCACGCGGGTGCAGGCCGTGATCGGCGAACAGCCGGCGGTAGTAGGGCACGTGTGCGTAGGCATGCCACAACAGGCGCTGCAGGCGCCAGATCTGCAGTTCGCGCAGCTCCTCGGGCGCGAGCCACTGGGTGCGGTGCAACGTCTCGTAGATCGACTTGGTCCGGGGCCGGATCAGCCAGGCGTGCAACGGCATCGTCGCGAAGTAGGTGTCCAGCAACGCCTTGCGCGCACCGCGGTAGCCATGGCTGGGCCCTCCGCCGTCCTTGGGCGGCGCGGCGTACAGCGCCTCCACCGGGTGTCGACGACCGCGACCGAACTCGCCCAGGCCCTTGGCCACGTCGGTAAGGACGTCGGCATAGAGCCGCGCGGGGGGGGTTGCGTCGAGGAACGACGTGCCGACGCGCCGGGGTTGGAACAGGGTCTCGACCTCGGCCACGGTGTAGCCCTTGGCGTGCGCCGCGACACGGACGAATGTCTGGGGGTACGAGTAGTCCTTCTTGAAGTCCAAGATGTCCGCGAGGATCGAGCGCGGAGCCATCACGAAGCCGCTCTTGTTGTCGCGCGCCCGGTCGCCGAAAGCGGTGTTCAGGATGGTGTTCAGACCGCGCGAGGAGACGTAGCGGCTGTCGCGATGCCACTCGATCGAAGAGCGAGATCCCTGGATCATGTGCGCCGCTCGGCTGTGCAGCTCGGTCCACAGCCGGGGGAGGGCCTCAGGTGGGTTCTGGAGGTCTGCGTCGATGAGACAGACGTTCTCTCCCCGGGCGACCTCGAGTGCGGTACGCCACGCTGCGAACATGCCCTGGTTGGCGGGATGCTGGATGCCCCGCACCTGACCGGGATGCTCGCCCTCAGCCTCCTTGATCGCGGCCCAGGTGCCATCGGTAGAACAGTCGTCGACCAGCACCAGCTCGAACGAGATGCCCGCCGACTCGAGGGCCGCCCGGGTGCGGCGCGCGAGCTCGGAGATGTTGCCCTCTTCGTTGAAACACGGGGCGATGACCGTCAGCTCCGGCGTGGACTCGGGCTCAGCGTCCGGGGTCGTCACGACGCAGAGTGTGCCATGTCCCGGCCAGCCCCGTGGCCAGATCGGAGGTCGCCGACCAGCCGATCGTGGTGCGGCACAGGGACGGGTCGCCGGCGCGGGATGTGCCCGCCGTCCAGTCGGCCGCCAGCGTCTCGGGGGTGAACTTCTCGCCCACCACCCCGATCATCGCGGCGGTCAGATCGTTGATCGACCTCGCCCGTCCCGACGCGACGTTGAGGACCTGGGAGGTGGGCTCGGCGGTGGCCAGGGTCCACAGCGCCTCTACTGCGTCGTCGACGTAGACATAGTCCAGCGCCTGTTCGCCGTCGCCGCAGATGGTGGGGGCGAGCCCGGCGGCCATCCGCTCGAGATTGGTCACGATGACGGACTTGTAGCCGCCGTCGGCGTACTGCCCGGGGCCGTAGACGAAGAAGAGGCGGGCGCAGTTCCACGACAGTCCACTCTCAAGACCGACCGTGCGCAGGATGTGCTCGCCCATCAACTTGGAGGAGCCGTAGAGCGTGCGAGGCAGGGGGACGTCCGTCTCGCGCATGAGGTCGGGTCCGAGTGCGCCGTACGCATAGAGGCTGGACGTGAAGACGAGCCTGCTCACGCTGGCCCGGGCCGCTGCCTGCGCCAGTTGCCACGTCGCGTTCACATTGGTGGCGATGAGCTGCTCGGCGGTGACACCGGGGGTGTTGTACTTGCGGGCTGCCAGGTGGAAGACGATGTCGCAGCCGGCGAGGAGCTCGTCCCAGTCGCTGCCCGTGATGCTCGCGATGTCGCGCTCGACGAGGCGACAGTCGTCCGGGACGTCGGTAAGGACACCGGTGAACCCGGCGTCGACGACGATCACGTCGTGGCCCAGGCCTCGGACGTGTCCGATGAGACGGCGCCCGATGAAGCCCGCACCGCCGGTGATGAGAATCCTCATCGGAGCCCCCTTCTCAGTCGCGTAGGATAGCACCGATCCGGAGGTGTGCTCCGACACCATCGGAAGGAACCGACGATGCGCGTCCTGGTGACCGGCGGTGCTGGCTTCATCGGGAGTCGTGTGTGCGAGACCTTGGTTCAGCGCAACATCGAGGTGCGAACCGTCGACTGCTTTCTCGCCGACTCCTACTCGGCGCTCGAGAAGAAGGCGACCTGGAAGGGCGTCGCTGCGATGCGCGGCGTTGAGGCGGTCGTTCACGACCTGAGGGCGGGGATACCTGAGAGCCTGCTCGACGGGGTGGACGTCGTGGTCAACGAGGCGGCCATGCCCGGCCTGATGCGCAGCTGGAGTGACTTCGAGCTCTACGCACAATGCAACCTGCACGTGGTCGACGGGCTGGCCCGGGCCTGCACGGATCGAAACGTGCACCTGGTCCAGGTGTCGACGTCTTCTGTCTACGGGCATGAGGCTGTTGGCGATGAGTCGGCACCGACCGAGCCGACCTCGCCCTATGGCGTGACGAAGCTGGCGGCAGAGGAACTGCTGCGCGCTTATCACCGGAGCTTCGGCCTGCCGTTCACGATCTTGCGCTATTTCTCCGTCTACGGTCCGCGGCAGCGTCCAGACATGGCGTACCGACTGATCATTGACGCGGTGGCTGGAGGGCGCGAGGTGGTGATCCACGGAGACGGGTTGCAGACCCGCTCCAACACCTTTGTAGGTGACTGCGCCGACGCAACGGTAGAGGCGGCTCTGCGAAGGCCCATCGCGGAGACGATCAACATCGCTGGTCCCGAGCGCACCACCTTGTTGGACGCCGTGCGGCACATCGAGGAGGCATTGGGCAGGACCGCGCAGCTCGTTCACCGAGAGGCGCGTCCCGGGGACCAGCGACACACCGGAGGTCACACGGCCAAGGCTCGGGAGCTCCTTGGCTGGGAGCCCACGACGGGCCTGCAGGAGGGGCTTCGCGCCCAAGTCGTCTGGCAGGCCGGCGCGGGAGTCACGCCATGACGGGGTTGAGCGGTGGGACCGAGGCGGAGGCCTTCTACGGCACCAGCTACACGGCCGTCCACCGGAGGGGCCTCCAGGGGTGGGGAAATTCCCTGACCGATCGTCAGGTCGAGAAGCTTGCCATCCGTCGGCAGGGTCAGACGGTGATGGAATTGGGCGCAAGCTCGGGGGAGCACCTCAACTTCATCGCGACCCGCCCCGACTGGCAGTCCTACGTCGCTCTGGACCTACTACCTGCAGTGACCGACCCGGCGCTGGCTGCCCGCCTCGCCCGGTCCGCCCACGTGCGATTCGTGTCGGGGGACGTGAGTCGTATGCCCTTCGCCACCGATGCGTTCGATCTCGTCATCTCGACGTGTCTCTTCGCGCACCTCCGCGACCCCGAGGCAGCACTCGTGGAGACCCGTCGGGTCGTGCGACCCGGAGGTCAGATCGTGATCGGGCTCCCGTGCGATCCGGGCATGCTCAACCGGGCCGTCAAGCTCGTCGTGACCTACCCTCGGCTACGCAGGGCCGGAGTCGGCGATCCGCGCCTGAAGTACGCGCGTGAGCACGTCAACCCGGTGGGATCGCTCCTGGCGCTCGCGAGTCACGTCTTTCGTGGTGATCGTGTCCGGGTGCGCTACCACCCCTTCCGCGTGCCCTCCTGGAACGCCAACCTCCTTGCCACGATCGACGTGAAGGTGCGCGGATAGCGCGCCGTTCCACGGTGGGCCGGGGTCGTGCTCAGACGGACGAAGTCATTGAAGGACAAGACAAAGGTCGGCGACGAAGATCGCCGTACCAGGGGTCAGGAGGCCGCGGGTCCTGGACCAGCCGCCCCAGACGCGCGCATGGTCGGCCGGCCACTCGGGTTCGACGAGGTCGACGAGGACGAAGCCGTGGCGCGCCAGTAGCCGAACCCAGTCGCCGAGCGTGCGGTGGTGCTCCACGTAGGCCACGAGGCCCGAGGTGTCGTCGACCTCGACGTACGGCGTCCTGTCCCAATAGGACTGAGAGGCGGTGAGGCCGCCGACGTCGGGGTCGTCGGGGAACATCCACCGCGTGGGGTGGGTGACGGAGAACGCGAAGCGGCCGCCGGGGCGCAGCACGCGCGCCGTCTCGGCGAGTGCCAGGTCGATGTCGGCGACGAACTGGAGTGCCCCGAAGGAGCAGAAGACGATGTCGAACGAGTTGTCGGCCAGGGGGAGGGCGGTGGCCGTGGCGCGGACGGAGGGGACGTGGAGCCCCGTGTTCTCGTCGAGGCGCCGGCTGTGCTGGAGCTGACGATGGGAGAGGTCGAGCCCGAACGCCCGACCGCCCTGCGAGCGGACCCACCGGGAGCACTGGCCGGCACCGGATCCGACCTCCAGCACGTCCTTGTCCGAGACGGGACCGAGGATGCGCAGGTCGCCCTCGGTCTGGCCCTCGGGGCCCCAGACGAAGCCGGCGTCGCCGAGGAAGTCGCCGTGGGTGGCTTGATATTCGTCGGCGTAGCGGTCCCAGTCCCGTCCGTTCGCACGCCGGGACTCGGCTTCGTCGACCGGGCGGCGCTCGACCCGCACCGACTGCGGTAGGTGGTCCTGCACGCGGCCACGGTAACTCGCCCCCAGCAGAGCGCGACCGGGCCTACGTCCCAGTTGGACTGACCGTGCAGCGCACGCGTACTCTTCAGGGTGCGCCAGAGGTCTGCCTGGGTTCCATACGGAGCGGACGCTCGCTCGCCGTCGACAACCGATGGTGAAACAAGATTTCTGGCGCGTCCGTACGACTTCTATCCATCCAAGGAATCACTTCCCTTATGACGAGCACCCTCTCCCACCTTCAGGACTACGACGCGCCCCAGGTCGCTATCAACGACATCGGTTCTGAAGAGGACTTCCTCGCGGCCATCGACGCGACCATCAAGTACTTCAACGACGGCGACATCGTCGAGGGCACCATCGTCAAGGTGGACCGCGACGAGGTGCTGCTCGACATCGGTTACAAGACCGAAGGCGTCATCCCCTCCCGCGAGCTGTCGATCAAGCACGACATCGACCCGAGTGAAGTCGTCTCC
>NZ_JAOPXV010000017.1 GCF_025964975.1 Nocardioides sp. | reverse complement strand
GACACCACCGACTCCGAGGGCAGTGACGACCGGGAACAGATGGAGGACAACTTCCACGTCCACGAACGCTTCCGCGACCAGGAGGACAGGGCGTCGGTCGGGCCGGGCCTCTTCTACCGGTTCGGGTATGGCAAGGACCTCGAGCTCATCTGCATGGACACCTCGCAGGACAGTGAGGACCCGGAACATCACCGCTTCTTCCAGGTGCCCGACCATGCCGCCTGGCTCGAGGACGCACTGTCCGCCGGTGACGTGGCCTGGCGGATCCCCTTCTCACACCACCCCGTCTTCTGCGCCGGACCGAGCACGGGAATGACGACGAGATGATCGAGTCGGTGCTGCCGCTGCTGGAGAGCGGCGGCGTCCGGCTCACGCTGGCCGGGCACGAGCACAACTTCCAGGTCTCGGAGACCGACGGTCGCACCTTCGTCGTGTCCGGAGCAGGCGGCAAGCTGCGCGAGGAGCTCCCCGAGTGGTTCGACGAGGCCCACACCACCGCGTGGGCCGCTCAGGCACACCTGCTGCTCGTGGAGATCGACGGGCCGGAGGCACGGCTCACGCCAGTCTCCGGGCTGCTGCCCGACGGGTCGCTGCACCGGATGACCGCCCTCACCAGGAAGAACGAGGCCGTCCGGCCACCGATCGTCGTCCGCCATGAGGGATGATCAGTCCCACCCGAAGACGGCTCGCACGGAGCCTGCTCGTGGTGCTGGTGATCGGGGTGGTAGCGGTGGGGATGCTGGGGGCGCTGCAGCGCCAGCTGATCTACTTCCCTGACGCCGGTCCTGTGCGTCCGGCCGGGGACGCCATCGAAGGTGCGCGGGACGTCACCCTCCGCACCGCCGACGGCCTCGAGCTGTCCGCCTGGTTCATCCCGGCGACCGGGACCGAGGACACCGCGATGGCGGTGCTGGTCGCGCCGGGCAACGGCGGCAACCGTGCCGGTCGAGCCAGGTTCGCCGAGGAGCTGAGCGGCCGCGGGATGGCCGTGCTGCTGATGGACTACCGCGGCTACGGCGGCAACCCGGGCGCCCCCAGCGAGGACGGCCTCGCGGCAGACGCGGACGCGGCTGTCGACGCGCTGGCGCACCTCGGCTATCCGCCGCACCAGACGATCTACTTCGGGGAGTCCCTCGGGTCGGCCGTCGTGGCGGCCCTCCAGGCCCGGCGCCCACCGGCCGGGGTCGTGCTCCGCTCCCCCTTCACCGAGCTTGCCGACGTCGGAGCGCACCACTACCCCTGGCTGCCGGTCCGGGCGCTACTGCGCGACCAGTTCCGCTTGCTGGACCACCTCGCCGGCAGCGAGGTGCCGGTGACGATCATCTACGGCGACCGGGACTCCGTAGTCCCCCCCATGCTCAGCGCCCGGGTCGCGGACGCGGCCCCGTCCCTGGTCGAGCGGGTGGTGCTGCACGCCGACCACAACGAGCCCGTCATGTTCGGGTCCCGCGTGGCAGCTGCCGTCGAGCGGATGGCGCGCTCAGTGGGCTGACGGGCCGCCAGTGGTCAGTCGAACTGCACGAACGCCGCAGCGAGCCGTCCTCGAAGTCCGTGTCTCGGCGAAGCCGAGTGACTCGTAGAACGCACGCTGGCCAGGCTCGTCATCGGTGAGCAGCACCTTCTGCCGCACGTCCGCGTAGGGAGCGAGCGCCTCCGTCACGAGCCGCCGCCCGACCCCGCTCCGCTGCTCGTCCGGGTGGACGAGGATGTCCTGGATGTAGGCGATCGTGACGCCATCACTGACGACCCGCGTCAGCCCGACGAGTCGGTCGTCCCTGCGGGCGGTCACTACTCGTGCCGATCCCTCCATCGCCCGCTCCAGCGCGTCGAGATCCCTCGTGTACGCCGACCAGCCCACGGCGTCGTACAGGCCGGCCAGCTCGTCGCGCTCGGGGACCGTGCCGGCATCGATCTCGATGGTCATGGGGGGACATCATTGATCTTGGACGAGGGTCACCGCACCCGTTTATCCCCAGTAGGAGTCCCACGCGCTCCCGTCGCCGTGGATCAGGTAGCGGTGGTAGGTCACGCGGTAGAACCCGGGACGTGCGCACTTCTCGTACCGGCGGACCTGGTAGCGGAAGTCCCCGTACAGCTTGTCGTAGAGGACGCGGCTTCCGACGGTGTCGAAGACCCGGTGGACGCGGCGCATGGTGGCGCCGGAGCCGGGCCCGGAGCCGGTGTCATCGGGAATGATGTACACGTGACGCCATTCCTGGGGCGTGACGCAGCCGGGTGTGTCCGCGTTTGCTGGCGCAGCGCCTGCAAGCGGCACGGTCGAGCCTGCGACTGCGGTGGCGAGGAGCCATCGCATCGCACGTGGACCGTGGTTCATGAGTTACCCCCGGATCGGTGGCGCCTCTGGTGGGGCACCGGTCCAGACGGCATCGCGCTATGGGTCCGGCTGACCCGCTGTCGCGAAGACCTCACCCGTGAGCCCATCGATCAGCTGGGTGCCCTCAGGAGACGACTGCAGGGCGCGCAGCGCGATGGCTCGGCGGTCGAACGACTGCACGTCCGCGCGTGAGGTCGGCCCGGTCAGGATCCAGCGGCGATCGGGTCGTACGCCCCGGGCGGGCCGCGCGGGTTCTGGCGCGCGGTCGGCTGGTGCGACGTACACGCTGTGCAGCGCCTCGGCGAGGCGGGCGGCGCGGACGGCGCCGATGCCGGGATGGCAGCGCAGGCCGTCGGGGGCGGCGGCCGCCACTGCGGCAAGACTGCCGTGGGCGACGAGCAGGCTACGGGCCATGGTGGCGCTGATCCCGGGGACGACGGAGAGCATGGCCTCGGCCTGCGCGGAGGGGTGTCGGCGTGCGCGGCGCGGGCCCTCCGTCGGGGTGGTGGGCGTGGCGCGGCGGGCACGCTTCGCGAGCCGGATGATCCAGGCGGCGCTGTCCTCGTCGTCCAGGCTGTGCAGCACGGTGAACCCGTCCTCGACCAGTCGGCACACCGCACCACGCCAGGCGTCCTCGGCGATCCCACGGGGCTCGCCCTCGACCATCAGCACTGCCTGGGGGAAGGTCGACTGCAGGCGTACGGCCTGGTCGAAGATGCGGCCGTCGCGGATCGACGCCCCCAGGTCCTCCGGGCCCTTGCGCTCGACAGCGAGGTGCGGCCCGAGCACGTAGTCGCCCACCGGCAGGTCGGTCAGCCGCACGTCGAGACCAGCGGCGACCAACGCGTCCGGAATGGTGCTGTTCCGCTCGCGGTGGTCCACCAGCACCGGACCTACGTCGACCACGTCTTCACGGTACTCGTCCCTCCGCGCTGCCGGTCGGAGTCGAGTCAGTCGGGTGGCTCGACCGCGTCGGCGTGGTCACTGGCCCCGGCAGACCTCTGGACAAGGGCCGGGTCGAGGATGGCCGCCTCGAGGCGGTCGAACTCCGCCCGAGCCAGGGCGGGGCCTATGGGGTGGTTCAACTCGTCCACCCAGGACGGATCGGACATGACGAGGGATGACTTAGGGGGGTTCACGGCAGCTCTCCGGAAGGTAATCGACAAACGTCTGCTGGCCGCAGCTCTTTTACGACCTCGATCGGTACCCCCTCAACGCCTGAGCAACGCAGAGGCTACGGGCCTCGCCATACCTCCGGAGGGGCATGGGAGAACTTTACCCACGGGCAAGCGGGGTGGTGCTACTCCTGCATCGTCACGGCCGCGGTGCTGGTCGCTGTGACGACCGGCCGGGTGGGACTCCCGGGGAGGTGGAGCGGCGGCTTCACCGGGGCGCTCAGGACCACCGTCACCGAGCGGTCCACGACATTGACCTGTGCCTGCACCTCGAGCCCGGGATAGGTGTGGTCGGCGCCGACCGACTCGAGGTAGGCGATCACGACCTTCCTGACCGCTCCGGACTCCTGGAGCAGCCGGTCCTGGGTCAGCCCTTCGCCGTACACGCCGGCAGCGCCGAGGTCTGCGCCGCGCAGCGCGGCTCCGTCGGCGAGGGTGTCGAGGCTCTGGCGCTGGAGGTAGGCCGAGGAGGCGTTGATCACGAGCGCGATCCCCATCAGCAGCACGGTGGCCAGTCCCAGGATCAGTGGAATGGTGGATCCCTTCTCGTCGCGACGCCTCACTCCTCCCCCTCGCTGGCTGGTACGGCGACGAACTGGCCGATCGGCACCGTGTGCCTGGCCGTGAGCTTGAACGAGCGACGGTTGTCGGCCAGCACCTCGGGCAGGAACGGGATCCTCACTCCCGAATAGACCCGGACCGTGATCAGGGACGTGCCGGCATGGCAGTTGTCCGGGAAGGGCTTGCACGTCACCTCGACCTTGCCCGCCTGCCCGTCGCCGCCCTGGTCGGCGAGGGTCTGGTCGACCACTGCCTGGGCGCGCGCCGCCCCCGTCGCATCGTCAGGCGCGAGGGCGTAGGCCCGAGCCGCCGCTCGCGCCGCACCGCTCACGGCGAAGGCACCTTGTTGGACCTCGAAGACCGAGATGACGACCCAGGTGATCGGGATGAAGAGGATCAGCGCGACCCAGCAGAACTCGACGAGGGCGCTCCCTCGTTCATCCGGGTCGCGGTTGCACCCGCGACGGCGGCTCACTGCGGTTCCTCGATGATCGCGTTGCCGCTCGCCTCGAGGGCGATCGCGGGCCCGCCCAGGCCCAGTGCAGGCACCTCCGCGGTGATCACGACCCGGTAGGCCGGGACTCCACCGATCACCATGTCCTCGACGGTGATGTCCCGGGCGTACTTCGCATTCAGGGTGCCGAGGATCTGCTCCCTGGCCCTCGCGATCCCGTCGTCCGGGGTGGCGCCGGTGACCGCCGCGCGGCGAGCACCCTCGGCGGCAGCCGACGCCAACGTGTTCTGGACGTGCAGCACGAGCGAGAGCTGGAACAGGCCGGCAAACATCGGCAGCAGGACCACGAGGATCATCACGAAGTCCACGACCGCACTGCCGCGTTCGAATCGTCCGCGCGATCCGGACCGCCCCGACACGCGACTAGTTGACGGAGTCGAACGCGCGCGTCAACAGGGCCTTGAGCGGCTCCTCGGCGAAGGTGAAGATCACCAGC
This sequence comes from Nocardioides sp., assembly GCF_025964975.1. GTDB lineage: Bacteria > Actinomycetota > Actinomycetes > Propionibacteriales > Nocardioidaceae > Nocardioides. The sequence continues at coordinate 15,941 of NZ_JAOPXV010000017.1, read as the reverse complement.
GCCAGGCCGACGGTCATCACCGTCACCATCACCCAGCCCGGCACGTCGCCCCGTTCGTCGCGTGTGCGCGGCCCTGCCAGCGCGAGGTACGCGAGGTAGAAGAGCAGGAACTTGTCGGGTGTTGCACGCTTCATGGGACTCCCCGTTCGGTTGGTCGATCGATCACAGACGTGGGTGGTGCTGCGCTGGTACTGCCTCACGGCACCACCAGGCTCAAGCCGATGGCGCCTGGGAAGAAGGCGAAGAGGACGGTCACCGGGAGCACCATGAAGACGACCGGCGCCATCATGAAGACCTCCTTGCGAGCCGCCGTCTCGATCAGGTTGCGTCGGCCCGCTTCACGCACGTCGGCGGCCTGCGCGTGGAGCACGTCAGCCAGCGGAGTTCCCCGTTCGATCGCGACCGAGATCCCCGTCGCGAATCGCGCCACCAGCGGCAGCCCCGTCGTCGCTGCCAGCCCGTCGAAGCCGGCGGCGACCGGCGTGCCGGTGCGGATCTGGGCCAGCACGCGGCCGAGGTCGGCAGAGAGCTCGCCGCCGCTGCGTCGTACGACGCGGTCGAGCGCGGCGACAGGGCTCTCACCTGCGGCGACGGCAAGCGCGAGCAGTTCGGCGACGGTCGGGAACTCCACGACGATCTGGCGCTCGCGGTTGGTGGCCTGGCTGCTCAGCCGGTTGTCACGCCCCATCACCCCCAGCGCGAACCCGACACAGCACAGGAGCAGGGCCCCCACCGGGCTGACGTCGTCGGTGAAGGCGCGCAACAGGCAGAAGGCCGCCACTGCCGCGAACCCCGCGATCCCCCACAACACCTGCTCGATCCGGAACTCGTGCACGGACTTGTCGATCGCTGCCCGCTCCAGCCGGCGGCGTACGGAGGTCGCCCCACCCAGCGTCTTCTCGACCAGGTCGGCCGCCGAGCGGAGGAAGGGGCCGAAGATCCCGGCGGCTGCGGCTGCAGGTGACGAGGACGTGACCGTGAGAGACGGGGTCCGGCCGACCTGCGGGAGGTCGCGGACGTAGGGCAGCACGCGCAGCGCGAGCTGAGGGCGACGGATCACCGCCACCCGGGCGGCGATCAGGAGCACTCCTGCGGCGCACGAGGCACCCAGGAGAGCGCCCCACCAGGTCGGACTCATGCGAGGATCCGCCGCTCGACGGGCAACCGACCGATGCGCATCATCAGCCGGTATGCCGACAGGCACAGCACGGCACCGACCACCAGCACCACCACCCCGGCGCTCGAGGAGTAGACGGTGACCGAACCAGACTGGAACGACATCAGCAGCAGCACGGCCCACGGTGCGGCCACCGCGAGCCGGGCGCCGTTGACCGTCCAGGCCTGCCGCGACTCCATCTCCGACCGGGTCCGGGCCTCGTCGCGGAGATAGCCGGAGAGGTTGCGCAGCAGGCGGCCGAGCTCGCCGCCTCCGACCTCCCGGGCGATGCGCAGGCCCTCGACGACGCGGTCGCCCACCGGGTCGGACAGGCGTTCCTTGAGCCGGTCGAGCGACTCGTGGAACCTCCCGGTGACCTGGTAGTCGAGAGCGAACTGGTCGAAGGAGTCGCGCAACGCCTCGGGTCCGTTGGTGCCGAGCGCTGCAAGGGCATCGGGGAGCGACAGTCCGGCGCGTACGGCGCTGGCGAGGTTGTCCACCGCGTCGGGCCACACCTCGGCGAACTCGCGTTGTCGCCTCGCAGCGCGCTGCTTGACCACGGCGATGGGCGCGTAGCCGGCCATCAGTGCGAAGGCGAGCGAGACCGGAACTGTCCGCGACACCGCCTCGATCACGACGAAGGCGATCAACGAGAACACGGCGCACAACGCCGCCACGCTGGTCACCGAGACCCCGCCGAGGCCTGCCCGCGCGAGCAGCTGCCGCCCGCGAGGGCCGCCGGGCCGAGACGGCTTGACTGTCCGGGGCAGGAAGAACGCCGACCAGATGAGCAGCAGGCCCACGCCCATACCCAGTCCGACGAGGGCGCCCATCAGTGTCCCGCGCTCAGGATCTGGTGCACGTCGATCCCGAGCTGCTCGAAGCGTTCGAGCCGTGACGGCGTCCCTGCTCCACGACGCAGCTCCGTGCCTACGCGCTCGAAGATCGGCTCGATCTCGATGATGTCGTTCTCCACCCGGCCCGGGACGGAGACGATCTCGTTGACGCGTCGCACGCCCTGCGCGTCGATGCCGAGGTGCACCACCAGGTCGACGGAGCTGGCAACGGTGGGCACCACGAAGCGAGCCGAGATGTTCTCCCCGGCCAGCAGCGGCAACGTACACATCTTCACCAGCGCCTCCCTGGCACTGTTGGCGTGCAGCGTGCACATCCCCGGCAGTCCCGCATTGAGGGCGAGCAGCAGGTCGAGGCACTCCTCGGCCCGCACCTCTCCGACGATGATGCGGCTGGGACGCATGCGCAGCGCTTCCTTGACCAGGTCGCGCAGCAGGATCTCCCCCGTGCCCTCGAGCCCGGCCTGGCGCGTCTGCATCGGCACCCAGTCGGGGTGCGTGAACTGCAGCTCGAAGACCTCCTCCGCGGACACCACCCGGTCGCCGCCGGGGATGGACGCGGACAGGCAGTTGAGGAAGGTCGTCTTCCCGGCCTGGGTCCCGCCGGCCACCAGGACGTTCAGTCCCGCCCGGATCGAGGCGTCCAGGAAGGCCGCTGCCTGACGACTCAGGCTGCCGAGCTCCACGAGGTCGTCGAGGCGCCTGGCGCGTACGACGAACTTGCGGATGTTCACCGCGGAGAACCCGCGGCTGATGCCCTCGAGCACCACGTGCAGGCGATGACCTTCGGGCAGCATCGCGTCGACGAAGGGCTGCGAGATGTCGATGCGCCGGCCGCTCGACTTGAGCATCCGCTCCACGAGCTCGTGCACCTGCGCGGAGGACAGCATCAGGTTGGTCAGCTCGTGGCGGCCGCGCCTGGCGATGAAGACCCGACTGGGGTCGTTGATCCAGAGCTCTTCGACCTCGGGGTCGTCGAGGAAGGGCTGGAGCGGACCGAAGCCGGAGACCCGGGCGATCAGCTCGCCGACGACGGCAGCGGGATCGACAACCGGCGCCACAGCGCCGGTGAGACTGCGCTCGTCGTGGCGGCCCACCACCTCTTGCGCGATCCGGCGCACGATCGCAGTGTCCCGCTGGGGGTCGACACCCTCAGTGCGCACCTGCTCGCGCACCCGCGCATCGAGTTCTTCGATGAGGTCGGCATGCGTGTCTGGACGCGTCAGCGTCATCAGTAGTCCCCCGGTCCCGAGATGGTTTCTACAGACCCGAACGCTAGTGGAATCCAAGCGCTGTCGACTACTGCCAGAGCGGCATCTGTGGAGAACCTTTACCGAGTAGCGGGAGGCGGTCCCAGCACCCCTGATCCCTCGCGACGATGGACAGGAGTGTCAGTCACTGGCCTCGGCCGGGTCCGCGATGGTCTCAGGCAGCTCGCGGACCGGCATCACCACGACGTCGTTGATCTTCCAGTCGAGCGCCTTGTGCGCCTCGGCGGCGTCCTCGAGGCGGTCGAGCGTGCCCTCCTCGCCCGCCCGCGGCTGGACGAAGGCCTCGACGTGGAAGACGTGCCCCTGGTCGCGCACCCGCGACCGGCTCCCTCGACCCAGTCCATGGAGCGGACCACCCCAACGACCTCCACCGTCAGGGGGTGGGGGTGGGGCGCTTGTCGTCGAAGGTCCGTGCCCGCTGATCCATCAGGGCATCCGCACCGCGCAGGTTCTGCCACCCGTCGCGGACGATGGAGGCGGAGATGAGCAGGGCCGCGCCGGCGTCCGCCCACCAGAGACCGACACCGATCCCCCGGGACGCCGACGATCGTGCCCGCGGCGGTCATCCAGTCCGCCTTCTGCATGTCGGCGTCCGCGAAGAGAACCTTGTCGTGGAGCCGCTCGGCGAGTGGCAGCTTCATCCGTCCCAGGATGTACGGGCCGATCCCGGTGTAGACCATCGCGGCGACCATCAGCCCTCCGGCCCAGAAGGTCTGGCCGAGGAACTGCGTGGTGCCGATCGGCGGGTGCTCGGCGCGAACGAGCCCCATCGCCGAGTCCTCGACCAGGAGCAGACCGACGGCGAGCAGCGCGACGGCGGCGGTGAGGTGGCCGATGGCGGTGGAGCGGCGGTGGACTCCGTACGGGTGCCCCGGGGCGGGAGGCTTCCTGGCGCGTCGTACGGCGACGAGGAAGGCGAGCGGCGCAACCAGGGCCAGCGATGTCCTCCACTCAGCCGGTCTTCATCGCCTGTGAACTGCCCATCGTGAGGAACACGACGCTGATGCCCGTGAACATGTAGAGGATGGTCACGATCTCGAGCCGCGTGGCTCGCCGGAGGGCAGCCGTCTGTTGCGGCGGGAGCTCGGTGTTGCCGAAGCGTGCCGTCGGGTAGGACCGCTCCCCGGCCTCCTCGTGGGACGTGACGAGGCCTCCTGGGTGTCGAGCCACTGCTCGAGCTCGGACTGGAGGGCGTTCTCGCCCATACGCACCATCATCACGTGCTTCTCGGTCGTCCCCCCGGACTCCACCTCTGCGTAGGGCGGGTGAGGCCGACCTTGTCCACCCAGAGGTTCTTGTCGGTCACCCCGCCCACCGCGATGTCGAGCTGTCCCTCCTCGAGGAGGGTCACCAGCTGTTCCTCACCGCCGACGGTCCACTCGATCTCCACGCCGAGGTGGTCAGCGAAGCCCTCGACGAGACCCGGCTCGCGACCGGTCGGCTCGCTGCCCTGTGACACCTGGACCCAGCCCTCTCGAGGAGAAGCGCCCACCCGCAGCACCTTCGAGCTGCCGATGCGGTCGAGGCCTGTCGTCGGGATCGGAGGGAATGGTCAGTCCGCAGCCCGAGGCCACGAGTGCGACCAAGACCGCAAGAGCCGCACGACGTGGCCGGGCGCCGCGCGAAGGTGACGGTCACGGCGCACGTGCGTCATGTCGGGATCGTCCCACTCCCTCATCCAAGTCCGCGAGGTTGGCCGGGGCGCGTCGGCAAATGGTAGAGCCTGGACCAGTACGGTCCAGGAACCCGCGACAAGCTAGTCCGTCCACTTCCAGCTGACGAGCGTGGCGTCGGTGACCCTCATCCGCTGCTCAGCCGGGACGTCGGCGCTGAAGGAGAAGGTCACGACGTAGGCCTGGTCGTCATCGGTGGGGTAGTACTGCTCGACCGTGTAGTCCAGGTCGTTGATCGACGCCTGACCGGTGACGTGTGCCGACGGGTTGCCGCCGACCTGGACGCGGGAGTTGACCACCACGTCCTTGACCCCGACGCTCGCCAGCTCGTCGCGGGCGGCCTTCTCGGCCTCGTCCGGGGTGAGCGAACCGCCTGGGAACAGCAGCACGTTGACGTTGTCCGCGAAGTCGTCCTTGTCCCGCCCGTTCATCGCGAAGCTGTCGGGGTCGAAACCCGGGACGGGCTCGTCCGGCTCACCCCAGCCGTCCGGCACGTGGAAGCTGTAGCCCGTGCCGTCGATCTGGGGCCCCGTCGCAGCGGAGGCATCCAACGACGGGGCGTCGAGCTCCTGGGCTTTCGAGGACCCGCCGTCGGATGACAGGGCCGAGCAACCGGCGCAGGCGAGGACGGCAACGACGACAGCAGAGGCTCGGATCGCGGCGAGAACCCTAGGGCCACGATCGCTGGGTCACGCAGGGGCTACTCCCCGAGGTCGTGCTCTCCGTGCGACACACCGGCGATGAGTCTCTCGGCCAGGGCGGCCTGGCTGATCCCGGCTCGATTGGCGGCTTCGGCCAGCTGTTCCCGGGCGGACTCCAGGCCGACGTTCTGCGAGCTCATCAGGATGCCGAGGGCGACCTGGACGCGCATCTCTTCGAAGAGGAGCCGCGGGGCTTGCTCGGCGGTGCGTCGGGTGCTGAAGCCCAGGTCGGCATTCGCGACGGCTCCCGGAGCCCAGGCGCTGAAGATCCGGGCGATCTCCTCGTGGTGGCCGGTGAAGGCATGAGGCGTGGCGGCGTAGAGGTTCACCGAGCCGACGACCTGGGCATGGTTGAGGATCGGCAGGGTCAGGGTGCTGGCGACCGCTGCGGCCGACGTGGCCTGGGCGAACAGCTGCCAGCCACCCTCTCCGAGGAGCTCCTCATCCCGGTATTCGAGGACCTGCTCGGCCTGGACGCTCTCGACGCACGGTCCACCGTCGAGGTACTGGACACCGTCGAGGGCAGCGATCTCCTCGTCGGTGGCGACGAGGGTGAAGGACACGCCATGCTCGCGGGACGCGAGGCTGATGCCGACACACTCCGGGACGATGTCGCGCACGTGGGCAGCCATGTCCTTGAGGTGCTGGATCAGGTCGGTCTCCTCGAAGGGACCGAACTCGCTGACCGCCTCCGAGGTCTCGGGAATGGGCTCCACAGGGACAAACTTTACCGACCCGACTCCAGCGACGTGCTCACCACAAGGGGTGGGGGTTTCGTCAGCGGCCCTCGCGCCACGAGGGTGCGTGGTCGACCCGGAAGCCGTGCTCGATGCCCCAGAGCACCGCCTGGGACCTGCTCGCCACGGCCATCTTGCGATAGGCGGTGCGGATGTAGGTCTTGACGGAGTTGATGCTCAGGAAGGTGCTGCGGGCGATGTCCTGGTTGGACAGCCCGCTCACGATCAGGCTGAGCACCTCGGACTCCCGCGGACTCAACCCTTCGCCCTGCCCGGGCCAGGCGGCCATCGCCGTGTCCTTGGGTGCAGGAGCCGACCGGACGGCCCTGCCCGCCGCAGCTGCCTCCACAGCCGCGACGATCTGCTCCCCGTCGACGGTCTTGGACAAGAAGCCCGCGGCACCCAGCCGGGTGGCTGCGTCGATCTGCTGCTGGCTCTCCGCCCAGCCGTAGACCAGGACCACTGCCGTGGTCTGCTCGAGGACGTGGAGCAGGCGACCCTCGGGGTCGGGGTGGGCGAAGGTGTCCAGGAGGAGAACGTTGACCGGGCGCGTCGGAGGTTCGCTCCCCACGACCTCGACCCGCTTCCCGTACGGCGCCAGCAGTGCGGCCACGCCGGCCGTCACGACCGGGAAGTCGTTGACCACCATCACCAGCAGCGGCTGAGCAGCATCAGTCATGGCGAACCCATCTCGCGACGACGAACGAGGACGGTCCGGAATCTACTAGGTCATGCCTGCCGTGCGGGGACTGCCAGGACGTGAGGGCTCGCGCCCGGTCGACTCAGACCGTGGTGTCGCTGCGGGTCTCCCCCGAGGCGCGCGGGACCGGGACCTTGGCTCCGGCGGTCGGAGCCTCGTCGACCGGTACGGCGGTCGCTCGGGCGCTGGCGACGACACCATCACGTCGAGTCGCCCGCGCACCGCTGAGGAACGTCGCCGCGATCAGAACGGCAAGGAGGCCGGCCGACCAGAGCCGCGTCGGACCATCGAGGGCGTCGACGACGTAGCCGGCGTAGGGCACGTGCCCGATGACGACGTCCTGGCTGGAGGCGTCCAGGGTGACCGTCCACGGGTCCAGGGCGCCCGTGCCGTCGCCCATCGTGCGATAGACGCCCGCCTCGATCCCGGCGATGCGTCGGGTGACCAAGGGGCTGTCCTCCCGCGAGGTCTTCGGGTAGGTGATGATGTCGCCGAGCTCGAGGTCAGCGACGGGCACCGACTCGACGACGACCGCCGAACCCTTGCCGATGGTGCCGCTCATCGCGTCGTCCGTGACGGTGTGGAAGGCCACGCCGAGGGCGGCAGGGACCACGAAGCTCAAGGCGATCAGCAGCAACAAGAAGGTCGCGAGCTGGACGACCATGCGGCGATTGCGCGTCGCGCGCCGTCTCGAGCGGGTGGTCAGCTCGAGCATCAAGACCACCTCGGCTCTTCAGTGCCTCCGAATAAGGGCATCGTTCAAAGGTAAAGGAATCCCGCCCACGCAGCAGCCACGCACCGCCCACGGCCCGGTAACGCTTGGGCGTCCCCACGCGCGCAGGTCAACGACGCGGCAGCAGGATGTCCAGCTCGTCCTTCGTCGGGTCGTCCGAGCACCGGCCGCCGAGGATCTCGACCTGGGTACGAGCCTTGCGGGACTCGGTCCAGGCGACCTCATCAGGGCGACTGGGGCCACCTTGTACCAGGATCCGGATGTGCTTCTCCCAACCGGAGAAGCGCAGCGTCACCGGCCCGGTGGCGTGCTCGGAAACGTCGCGCAGCACGGTGTCGAGGAGCTGCTCCACCGGTCCGGGCGTGAGGGTCACGTCGGGTCCGATGTCCACGAAGGCCTTGATCTCACGCGACTCGGGCAACCGGTCGCGCCACCGCTGTGCGATGTGGTGTCCGAGCGCGACCAGGGTGACCTCCGCCCCGACGACGACCTGCCTGCCCCGAGCGAACTCGAGCAGCTCCCCGACGGTCGCGTCGAGCCGCTGCACGTCGAGCAGGCAGCGCTCGGTCGTACGCCGCACCTCCTCATCGAGGTCGCTGCGCAGGTTGAGCTCCTCGAGCTCGAGCCGCATCCCGGTCAACGGCGTGCGCAGGACGTGGGAGGTGTGCTGGAGGAACTCGCGATCGCGGTGCATCGAGTCCTGCAGCTGCGCTGCGCCGGCCTCGAGCGAGGCAGCGAGGGAGGCGACCTCGGGGATGCGGGACGTCGGCGGGTCGATGTCGTAGCGTCCCCGGCCCAGGGCGGCCGCCGACCTGGCCAGCTGCTGGAAGGGCCTCGTCAGGCCCGTTGCGACCGCGAAGCCGGCAAGAGCAGCAACCATGACCATGAGCACCATCAGCGCGAGCAGCTCACGCTGTTCCTGTCGTGCCCGGTCGGCCACCACCTCCTCGCCCTCCAGCAGGCCGACAGTCGTCGACCCAACTGTCTCCCGGACCCGGACTGCGTCCTCGCCGACCTCGGGATCGAAACCGGTGCCGGCGATGGTCACGGTCGCGACGTCCGGCCGCTCCACGGTGAGCTCCACCCCGTCCGGGACGAAGGCAGCGAGCCTGTCCGACGTGATCGGCGACCCGTTGTCGTTAAGGTCCTCGACGAGGGTGGCGATGACCCGGGCCGTCGAGGCGCCCTGGTCGAGCTGGGCGCCCCTGACCAAGTCGTTGATGGCGGCCGAACGAGTGGAGCCGACCACCGAGGCGATGACCAACGCGAAGCACACAAAGGCGAGAGTGAGCCTCGCCCTCATGTCAGGTGCCGCTCTCGAGCCGGAAGCCCACTCCACGAATAGCGACGACCCGGTCGGTGGCGCCTGCGTCCTCGAGCTTGCTGCGCAGACGGCCGATGGTCACGTCGAGCGTCTTGGTCGAACCGAACCAGTTCTCGTCCCACACCTCGCTCATGAGGTGCTCGCGCGAGACCACCTTGTCGCGGGAGGCGGCAAGCAACGCGAGAACGTCGAACTCCTTGACCGTCAACGCCACCTCGGCGTCGTTGAGCGTGACTCGTCGGGCGTCGGTGTCGATGCGGAGGCCACCTGGCTCGTCGGCCTCCAGGACGTGGGCGCTGCCGGCGGCCTGGCTGCGCCGCAGCAGGGCGCGCACGCGCGCCTGGAGCTCAGCCAGCCCGAAGGGCTTGGAAAGGTAGTCGTCGGCTCCGTAGTCGAGGCCGACAACCCGGTCGAGCTCGCCGGCGCGCGCGGTGACGATCAGGATCCCGCCGTCGAAGCCGGCGTCGCGCGCGGCGCGACAGACATCGAGACCGTCCATGTCGGGCAGGCCGAGGTCGAGGATCATGATGTCGGCCGACTTCGTCGACAGGTGCGCAAGCGCTGCCTTGCCGGACTCCAGCCACGTGACCTCGTAGCCCTCACGCTCGAGCGTGCGCACCAACGGGAACGCGATGTCTTCTTCGTCCTCGACGACCACAACTGACGGCATGCGCCCGAGCATAGGTTGTCCTGGGTGTGATCCAGCGCTCACACCCGGGAGTCGAACAGGTCGCCGTGGTCCTGGATGCGCTCGAGGACCTCCTCGAAACGGAACTGCTCGAGGCCCAGAGGATCCTCCGCCCCCTGCTCGACCTCCTCCCAGGTGATCGGGGTCGCCACGGTCGGGCGTTCGCGGCCGCGCAGCGAGTAGGGCGAGATCGTCGTCTTGGAGCCCGAGTTCTGCGACCAGTCCAGGAACACCTTGCCCGGCCGCTTCGCCTTCGTCATGGTCGCCGTGATCGATCCCGGGTCAGCCTTCTGCAGGTCCTCGGCGACCTCCTTCGCCAGCGCGGTCGTGCCGTCGCTGTCGAGCTTGCGGGGCAGTGCGGCGTACAGGTGAAGACCCTTGCTCCCACTGGTCACCGGGCTGCAGGTGAGCCCACGCTCGGCGAGGGAGTCGCGGACCTTGAGCGCCACCTGGCAGCACTCGTGGAGTCCGGCGGGCTCTCCGGGGTCCAGGTCGATGACCAACCGGTCGGGGTGGCGCGGCCTGCCCGCCTTGGTGACCTGCCACTGATGGACGTGCAGCTCGAGCGCCGCCAGGTTGACCAGCCACGTCAGGGTCGCGAGGTCGTCGCAGACCGGGAACCGGATGGTATCGCTGTCTGGCCCCGAGCGGTTCCTTGTTGCGCGACTCCCGGTCGTCGGCACCGTGGCGGTCCGCACCCACGACGGCGTCCCGGAGGGAGCGTTCTTCTCGAAGAAGCTGTCGCCCTGAACGCCGTGGGGCCAGCGGATCCGCGTGACCGCGCGGTCGCGCAGGTGCGGCAGCAGCACCCCCGACACGCTCGCGTAGTAGTTGAGCACCTCGCCCTTGGTGGTGGCGGTGCGCGGATAGAGCACCTTGTCGAGACTTGTGATCCGAAGGGTCCGGCCTTCGACGTCGACGTGCACCTCGTTGCCAGCAGGGCTCACAGCAGGTCCTCCGGTCCGATGTCGCTGCGCACCCCGACGAAGGAGGGCTGCCGCAGCCGGGTGACAGGGGGGCGACTGTGGGCATCGACGTCGACCACCACCCGCGGCTCGACCCAGTGCGTGCCCTTCGCGTCGACAGCCGGCACCTGGTCCGCGAAGGGCGACTCCGCCACCTCGTGCGGCTTCACCAGCTCGGACAGCAGCCGGCACGCAGCGCCACCGATCCCGCTGCCCACGCGCCCGCGATAGAGCAGTCCGTCCGGGGTGGGCTCTCCCACCAGCACCGACGCCAGCCGGTCACTCGTCCCCTCCTGCGGGCGCCACCCGGCCACCACAAAGGAGTAGCGGTGCCGGTGGGCCAGCTTGACCCAGTGCGGGGTGCGCGCATCGAAGACGTAGCGGGAGGCAAGTCGCTTGCTGACGATCCCCTCAAGTCCCTGCTGCAGGGTCGCGTCGAAGAGCATCGCGCCGTCGTCGTACGCCGCAGGCACCTGCCACGAGCCGTCGAGCTCGAGCTTCGCCAGCATCTCCTGCCGCTCGCTCAGCGGCCGTCCGCTGAGGTCGTGGCCGTCGAGGCGCAGCAGGTCGAAGACCATGTAGGTCGCCGGGATCCGCTGGGCGAGGCGGGCGGCACTGGTGGCCGAGCGGACGTGCATGCGTTCCTGCAGGACGCCGAAGTCAGGCAGGCCGGCGTCGTTGAGGCCGATGATCTCGCCGTCGACCAGGACGTCGCGGTCGCCGAGCGGGCTCGTGTGGACGTCAGGCCACGCGAGGGAGGCGTCGTTGCCGTTGCGGGTGAGGAGCCGCGCCCGGCCATCAGAGCCCGGGACGACGTCGCCCAGGATCCGTACGCCGTCCCACTTCACCTCGTGCGACCACTCCGAACCCGTGGGGACATGGGTGCCCTTGGAGGCGAGCATCGGACGCATGGTCTGCAGTCTGTCAGGAGGCGGCCGGCGCCCCCAGACTCCAACGGGTGGGGATTTGGGTCTACGGTTTGACCATGCGAGCGATCTGGAAAGGCGCTGTGTCCTTCGGCCTGGTGAGCGTGCCGGTCAAGCTGTATGCCGCCACCGAGTCCCACGACGTATCCTTCCGGCAGGTGCACGCCAAGGACGGCGGCCGGATCAAGTACCAACGGGTGTGCTCCATCGACGGCGAGGAGGTGCCCTACTCCGACATCGCCAAGGGCTATGAGACCGAGGACGGCGAGATGGTCATCCTCAGCGACGACGACCTGGCCGAGCTGCCCTCGACGTCGTCGCGGGAGATCGCGGTGGAGAAGTTCGTGCCGAGTGAGCAGATCGATCCGATGATGTTCGAGAAGTCATACTAACTCGAGCCGGAGAAGTATGGCGCCAAGCCCAACGCCCTGCTGCGCCAGGCCCTCAAGGACGCGGACCGGATGGCCGTGGTGACGGTAGCGCTCCGGCAGCGGACCTCCGTCGCGGTGCTGAGGGTGCGCGAGACGGACAGCGGCGACGTGATCGTCCTGCAGACGATGATGTGGCCCGACGAGGTCCGCAAGCCCGACTTCAAGATCGAGGCCGGCGACGTCAAGGACTCCGAGGTCAAGATGGCCCACATGCTCGTGGAGACGCTGGCCGGCGACTTCGACGCCTCCGAGTTCGAGGACGACTACGCCGGAGCCGTGGAGACGCTGGTCAAGACCAAGATCGAGGGCGGCGAGGTGAAGAAGACCGCGACCTCGACCAAGTCCTCCGGTGAGGTCGTCGACCTGCTGGCCGCCCTGCAGAAGTCCGTCGCGGCCGCCAGGTCCGCCCGCGGGGAGGCCTCGCCCGAGACTGACACCGGGGAAGAGCCCGAGGAGAAGCCCGCCAAGAAGACCACGGCGAAGAAGGCAGCGGCCAAGAAGACCGCCAAGAAGGCTCCTGCCAAGAAGGCCGCGGCAAAGAAGGCGAGCTAGCTGGCAGTCCCTGCTCGCTCGCGGGCAGCAACCTCGCCCCTGGCAGCGGCGGAGTCGGGCACCCGACGCGACATCTCGGCGAAGACGAAGTCCGCGAGTCGCGGACTCACGAGGTTGAAGACCTCGCTGACGGTGCCGATGAACCCGTTGACGGTGATCGGCCGGTCCTCCATCGCGCGGACGATCCGCTCGGCACAGTGCTCGGGGCTCTCCGCCCGACGACCGGCGTAGGCGTCGGTCGGCCCGATCATGTCGGTGGCGACCAGGGCGACCCGCACGTTGGTGCACGTGACGTTGTCGAAGAAGGCCTCCCGGCCCATGATCCGACCGAAGACGTCGAGCGCACTCTTGGCGGCGATGTAGGCGGCGAACTTCGGCGCCTTGATCTGGTTGCCCCAGGTGACGATGTTGACGACGTGGCCGAACTTCTGCTCGCGCATGGCCGGCAGCAGTCCCATCGTCAGCCGTACCGGTCCGAAGAAGTTGACCGCCATCATCCGCTCGAAGTCGTGGAAGCGGTCGTAGCTCAGGTCCAGGGACCGACGGATCGACCGGCCGGCGTTGTTGACGAGGTAGTCCACGGCGCCGTGCTCCTCGAGCAGCCTCTCGACGAGGGCATCGACTGCGTCCCCGTCGGTGAGGTCGAGCGGGTACGCCGACGCGCGACCCCCGCTGGCGACGATGTCGCTCGAGACCCGCGCCAGCTCATCGCCTCGGCGCGCGACCAGCAGCACGTGTGCGCCGCGCTGTGCGGCGGCACGCGCGGTGGCCTCCCCGATCCCGGACGAGGCGCCGGTGATCAGGACCGTGGCGCCCAGCAGCGGGCTCGGCGTGCCGGGACGCAGTGCCCTGTGGAGTCGGGACAGTGCGGCCGCGGGGGTCTGGAAGAGCGGGTTCACCGGCCAAGTCTAGGAGAGCAGGCTGCGCACCACTCGGAGTCCCACCGACAGCCTCGCCAGGTCGGCGGCGTCGTCACGGCAGATCTCCACCAGCGTCGCCGAGGCACGGGAGACGAGCTGGGCGTCGGCTTCCTCCCACGTCGCCACCCGCGCCGGGGCGGACTCGTCCTGCGGTGTCGTCGACAGGACCGCCGCCGTGAGCTGCTGGTGCACGGCATAGAGGTCGTCGCGCACAGCAGCACGGGCCATGGTCGACCACCGGTCGTCCCGCGGCAGCGCGAAGATGCGCTCCACCAGCGCGGGCAACCCCAGTCGCTCCCCGAGGGCGAAGTGCACCCGGGCGACCTCGACCGGGTCGAGGTCGAGGCTGTCGGCAGTCTCGACGATGCCCAGCAAGGTGTAGGCCGGGGAGAGCACCGCCACCCGGGACGCGAGGTCCTCGGGGACGCCGGCCCTGGTCAGCCGGCCGCGGCGCGCGTCGAAGTCCGTGAGCTCCTGACCGGTGAGGAGCGTCGGCAGGACCGCCAGCACCGACTGGACACGCTCCTGGAAGAACGCGACCGTCGCCACCGAGTCGAGCGGCGGACGCCGGTTGTTGACGAGCCAGCGCGACGCCCGCTCGACCAGCGTGCGCATCTCGATCCGCATCCGCGTCTGCCGCTCTGCGGGCACCGCGTTGTCGTGCGAGGCGATCTCGTCGCGCAACGCCAGGGACCCGAAGATCTCGCGTGCCACGAAGTTGGCCCGGGTCAGGTCCGCAACGGTCGCACCCGTCTCCCCCGCCAGCCGCGGGATGAACGTCATGCCGGCGCCGTTGACCAGGTCGTTGACCACCTGGGTCACGATGATCTCCCGCCGCAACGGGTGGTCCTCCATCGACGCCACGTGGTCGGCGCGCATCCGCGAGGGGAAGTAGCTGAGCAGGTCCTCTCGGAGGTACGGGTCGTCGGGCAGATCGGAGGACAGCAGCTCGTCGGCCAGCACGATCTTGGTCCACGACAGGAGCACGCACAGCTCGGGCATCGACAGGCCCTCGCCGCGGTCGAGGCGTCGGCGTACTTGCCTCGACGTCGGGAGCGCCTCTAGCTCGCGGTTGAGCACACCGCGGCGCTGGAGGTCCTTCATCCAGTCCTCGTGGACGTGCAGGAGTGCTGGGGCGTGGGCCGCGGCGTTGGCCAGCGCGAGGTTCTGCTCGTAGTTGTCGCGCAGCACCAGCTCGGCGACCTCGTCGGTCATCTCGGCCAGCAGGGTGTTGCGCTGCTCCTCGGTCATCTCGCCGCGGGTGACCACCTTGTCGAGCAGCACCTTGATGTTGACCTCGTGGTCGGAGGTGTCCACCCCGGCGGAGTTGTCGATGAAGTCGGTGTTGATGCGGCCACCCGTGCCGCCGCAGCCGAGGCGGGCGTATTCGACCCGTCCGAGCTGGGTCAGGCCGAGGTTGCCGCCCTCACCCACACACTGGGCACGCAGATCCTCGCCGTTGACCCGGATGGCGTCGTTGGCCTTGTCGCCGGCGTCGCTGTGGGCTTCCTCGGACGACTTGACGTAGGTGCCGATGCCGCCGTTCCAGAGCAGGTCGACGGGGGCCAGGAGGACGGCCCGCATCAGCTCGGCCGGCGTGAGCTGGGTGACCTCGTCGTCCAGGCCGAGCGCGCGGCGGACCTCGGGGCTGACGGGGATGGACTTGAGCGATCGCGACCAGACGCCACCGCCCCTGGAGATCAGGCTCTTGTCGTAGTCCTGCCAGGAGGAGCGGGGCAGCTCGAAGAGCCGGCGACGCTCGGCGAAGGAGGTCGCGGCGTCGGGCTCGGGGTCGATGAAGATGTCGCGGTGGTCGAAGGCCGCCACCAGGCGCGTGTGCTCCGAGCAGAGCATGCCGTTGCCGAAGACGTCGCCGGACATGTCGCCCACGCCGACGGCGGTGAAGTCCTCGACCTGGCAGTCGATCCCGCGCTCGCGGAAGTGGCGCTGCACGGAGACCCAGGCCCCCCGGGCGGTGATGCCCATGGCCTTGTGGTCGTAGCCCACCGAGCCACCGGAGGCGAACGCGTCGCCGAGCCAGAAGCCGTAGTCCTGGGCGATGCCGTTGGCGATGTCGGAGAAGGTCGCGGTGCCCTTGTCGGCCGCCACCACGAGGTAGGTGTCGTCACCGTCATGGCGGACGACGCGCGACGGGGGCACGGTCTTGTCGCCGTCGAGGTTGTCGGTGATGTCCAGCATCCCGCAGATGAACGTCGTGTAGCAGCCGACGCCCTCCGCCATCCAGGCGTCGCGCCGAGCGGGGTCGGGGAGCTGCTTGCAGAAGAAGCCGCCCTTCGCGCCCACCGGGAC
>NZ_JAOPXV010000205.1 GCF_025964975.1 Nocardioides sp. | reverse complement strand
GCTTCGTCCTGCCTGCGAAGGAGTCCGAACCCGCACCGGACCGGGCCCGCTCGGAGCGCTGACCACCCCCTCTCGTCGGGGGATATCCATGGACGTCATGGCTCGCGATCCGGTCGATCCGGAGCCGTCTCCCCCATGGATATCCCGCTTGGCCCCTAGTCGCGCCGATACATCACATGTGTGTCAGCGGCTGCATGGGTGAAACCGAGCCGGGAGTACGTCGACAGGGCGGCGTGGTTGTCGGCCTCGACGTACAACAGGATCTCCGAGACGCCGAGCCCGGCCAGGTGGTGCAGGCCCGCCAGCGTGAGCGCACGGCCGAGCCCGCGACCCTGGGCGGCGGGGTCGATCCCGACGACGTAGACCTCGCCGAGGTCGGGCGAGTGCTGCTTGGTCCAGTGGAAGCCCAGCATCCTCGGCCCCTCCGTCGCCACGAACAACCCAGCGGGGTCGAACCACGGCTCGGCCATGCGCGCCGCGAGGTCGCGCTCGTCCATCGCACCCTGCTCCGGGTGGTGGGCGAACGCCTCCGCGTTGACGCGCAGCAGCTCGGCAGCGTCCGCGTCGGTGTAGGAGCGGATCGCGAGGTCCGGCACGGGTGCCAGTGGCTCGGCCGTGGGACGCCGCATCACCCACAGGTCGCGGACCCGCTCGAAACCGCCCCGCGCAGCGAGCGTCGCTGCTGCTGGATGGTCTCCGTGCGACCAGGCCTGGGCCGGACCCTCGACGTCGTCGAGGAGACCGGCCCCGCGGCCCTGCCGGCGGTGGTCGGGGTGGACGACGAGATGGAGGTCCTCGCCCCGGGTCAACGCAAACGCCTCGCGGGTGACGACCGTGGCCCAACCCTCGTCCCCGGAGCGGAGGGAGCGCCATGTGGCCTCGTCGAGGGGGGCAGCGCCGTCAGCCCTCGCGGCAGCGGCGGCCACCGCTTCGACCAGGTCGAGGTTCACCGTCGTGGCCGGACGTGCAGGCCCACCTCGGGGTCGACGATAACCTCCTGCGCTGCCGGCATCCCGTCGACCGTCAGGGCGGCGTCCACCGGGACGTTGCGCTTGATCAGCGCCAACCCGATCGGGCCGAGCTCATAGTGACGCGCGGACGTGCCGACGAAGCCGATCGCCTTCTCCCCCAGGGTGATCTCCGAGCCGCGCACGGGCAGACGGTTCTCCGACCCGTCGAGGTGGAGCAACGTCAGCCGCCGGGGCGGACGACCGAGCGTGTGCACCCGGGCGACGGTCTCCTGCCCGCGGTAGCAGCCCTTGTCCAGGTGGACGGCCGGGCCGATCCAGCCGAGCTCGTTGGGGATCGAGCGGTGGTCCGTGTCGAGCCCGAGCCTCGGCTCGCCCCGCGCGATCCGCAGCGCCTCGAAGGCCCACGACCCCGCGGCCGGACCGGCGGCTTCGGCGTACGCCACGAGACGGCTCCGTGGCACGAGGTCGTACGTCGCAGGGCGCTCGCCGCTCGACGGGCGCCATGCCACGGCGAGCTCGGGGGTCTGCAGCGTGACCTCGACCCGCATCATGAAGCGCATCCGGTCCAGGAAGTCGACCAGCGGCTGACCGGCCCCCGGCTCCGTGTGCGCGACGAACGCGGTGCCGTCGTCGACACCGGCGAACGCGTGCTCGACGTGTCCCTGTGGGCTGAGCACGAGCGCCTCGGTCCAGACGCCGGGTGCGAGGCCCTCGAAGAACTGGGTCGTCAGGCTGTGCAGCCACGACAGGCGGTCCGGGCCCTCGACGCGGATGACGTCGCGGTGCGAGAGGTCGACGAAGCCCTCACCCGTCTCCAGCACGCGCTGCTCGCCGTTGAACGAGCCGTAGTGGGCGGCGACGGGCGCGTCGATGCCGTCGCCGGCCACCGCACCGGGGAGGTGGAGCAGGGGCGAGGTCATGGGGTTTCTCCTTCGAGGCACTCGAGGCAGCGACCGAAGACCGCGAGGTGACCGAGGTCGACCTCGAAGCCGTGCTCGCGACTCAGGGTGGCGACCAGCGCGGTCGCCACTTCGGGTTCAACACTGCGGACCCGCTGACACTTCCGGCAGACGAGGTGGATGTGCTCGGGCTCACGGGTGGAGTGGTAGGTCGGGGCCCGGTCGCTCAGGTGGGCGTGACGGACGAGGCCGAGCTCCTCGAGCACCTCCAGGGTGCGGTAGACCGTCGAGGCGTTGACCGCGCTGGCCTGCGCCCGGACGTGTGCCAGCACCTCGTCGGGAGTGGCGTGGTGGAGCTCCTCGACGGCACGGAGGATCAGCTGGCGCTGCGGCGTCAGCCGGTAGCCGCTGCCTCGCAGCTTGTCGGCGAGCTCGTCAGGCACGTCCTCAGACCCGCTTCAGTCGCGCCCAGGTGTGCGGCTGGAGCTCCTGGCCCGCGGCGGCCATGTCGTAGGCGTACATCAGGTCTCCCTCGACGTTGCCGTACATGCGCGAACCAGAGGTGACCTCCTTGGCCGTCTCGGTGAAGGCCACTCCCGCGGTGTGCATCTCGAGCCGGCCGCCTTCCGCTGCGCCGTACCAGACCTCGGCGAAGCCGGTGTTGTGCGCGAGGAGGAGCTCGACCTTGCCGGGCTCGGGACAGCGCAGGAACCCCGACTCCATCGCGGCGTCGCGGACGTGCTCGCCGTGCTCGTCCACGACCCAGGCGCGTGACATGTAGTGGAAGAAGGGTCGCCCGTCGTGGGTGAAGATGAGCTCCTGGCCGAACTGGAAACCCTCGATCGTCGGGTAGTCGCCGTGGCCGTTGCCACGCCACGTCCCCAGCAGCCAGGCCAGCGGGCCACAGTTGGGGTGGAGGTTCTCGGGGATCTCGAACGGCATGGCGCCGAGTCTAGGCGGGTCAAGGGCGTGTCCGTCCGGCACGCCTAGGCTGGGTCCATGCCTCGTTCTCTCGTCGTCAAGGTCACGTGCGGCTCGGAGGATGCGGAGCGCTGCAACCAGGCGTTCACCGTGTCGGCGGCCGCCGTCGCTGCCGGCGCGGAGGTGTCGCTGTGGCTCACCGGCGAGGCCGCCTGGTTCGGCGTTCCGGGGCGCGCCGAGGAGTTCGACCTCGCGCTCGCGCCCCCGCTGGCCGACCTGCTCGAAGCCGTCCTGGGCGGTGGCCGCGTCACGGTGTGCACCCAGTGCGCGGCCCGGCGCGGCATCGCGGAGAGCGACCTGCGCGAGGGGATCACGATCGCCGGGGCAGCGGTCTTCGCCGAGGAGATCCTGACCGTAGGCGCTCAGGCCCTCGTCTACTGAGCCGCCTTCGACACGGCCAACCCGGCCCGCAGCGCGTCCGCGATGTCCCCGACCGCCGCTCGAGCGGTCCCACCGACGCCCACCACATTGAAGAAGCTGTGGATCATTCCCGGGAATCGCACGAGCTCGACCCGGCAGCCTGCGTCCCGCATGCGCTCGGCGTAGGCCTCGCCCTCGTCCCGCAACGGGTCGAAGCCGGCTGTGGCGACGTAGGCCGGGGCCAGTCCCGACGGAAGCTCGGCGAAGAGCGGACTGACGCGGGGGTCGGTCCAGAGACCCCTGTCCTGCGTGTAGTTGTCGCGACCGATGTCCATGAACGTCTGACTCAGCATGAAGCCCTCGGCGAAGGTGCGGCGGCTCGGCATGCTGGCGGTCATGTCGGTACCGGGATAGACGAGGAGCTGGAAGGCGCACGGCCATCCCTGACGTGCCGCCTCGACGGCCACCACCGTCGCGAGGTTTCCCCCGGCACTGTCCCCGCCGACGGCCACCCGGTGCCGGTCGACCTGCCACTCGTCGGCGCGCTCGATGATGTCGGCATAGGCCTTGACGCAGTCGTCGTACGCCGCCGGGAACGGCGCCTCGGGCGCGAGCCGGTAGTCCACCGCGATCACCCGGACGCCGGCCCGCTCGGCGAGGAACCGGCACACCGCGTCGTGGGAGTCCAGGTCGCCGTACACCCAGGCACCGCCGTGGAAGAAGACGAGCAGCGGGCTGGCCGGCCCCACCCCGGACGGCTCGTAGAACCTCGCCGGCAGGCCGGCGACGATGACCTCGTGGACGGCGCCGATGGGCTGACGACCGCCGACGATGGCCGACTGCTTGAGGACTGCCAGCCTGCCCTCGGGGATCGGCAGGGACTCGATCGCCGGCTCGCGGGCGACCCGCTGCAGACGCAGGAGGAGCTGGGTCTCGGTGGCCAGCCGTTGGCCGTCGATCTCCACCGGAGGGCCGGCCAGCAGCCGTTGCATCCGCTCGGGCAGGGCCAGTGCACCCGCGACGGTCAGGCCTTGGAGGCGATCCACGATGCTCACGTCCAGCAACCTAGTGGCCCCCGACCTCACGGACATCTCCGGTTCACCATCCGGTGACAGACTGGCTCCATGCCCGACGCGTCCTCAGCCAGCACCACCCTTCCGAGCACGCTCGGGGCGTCCGTGGAGGACGGTCCGCACGCGGAGCCGTTCGCGCACCCGAGCGACATCTTCGACGTCGAGCCCCCCTACGTCCCCGACGCTGCGGAGATCGCCGCCGTCGAGAAGTTCGAGGACCGGTTCCTCGACCGGGAGCTGTCCTGGCTGCACTTCAACCAGCGGGTGCTGGAGCTCGCCGAGGACCACTCGTTGCCGCTGCTGGAGCGCGCGCGGTTCCTGGCGATCTTCGCCAGCAACCTGGACGAGTTCTTCATGGTCCGCGTGGCGGGCATCAAGCGCCGGATCGCAGCGGGCGTCGCCGTACGCGCCGCGAGCGGACTGCTCCCGCGCCAGCAGCTCGACCAGCTGTGGGCCGACAGCCGCGACCTCATGCAGCGCCATGCTCGCGTCTTCAGCGAGCAGGTGATCCCCGAGCTGCGCGACGAAGGCATCGAGATCGTCCGCTGGGCCGAGCTGGACCGCGACGAGCAGAAGGTGTGCAAGAAGCTCTTCAAGGAACGCATCTTCCCGGTGCTCACGCCCCTCGCGGTCTACCCGGCACACCCGTTCCCCTACATCTCCGGCCTCTCCCTCAACCTCGCGGTGGTGGTGCGCCACCCCAAGACCAGGACCGAGCACTTCGCCCGGGTCAAGGTGCCGCCGATCTTCAGCCGGTTCGTGTCGGTCGGCAACCAGCGCTTCGTGCCGCTCGAGGACGTCATCGGCGAGCACCTCAAGAAGCTCTTCCCGGGCATGGAGGTGTTGCAGGCCCACACCTTCCGGGTCACCCGCAACGAGGACCTGGAGGTGGAGGAGGACGATGCCGAGAACCTCCTCAAGGCCCTTGAGAAGGAGCTCCTGCGACGCAAGTTCGGTCCCCCTGTGCGACTAGAGGTCGAGGAGTCGATCGACGAGAAGATGCTGGACCTGCTGATCTCCGAGCTCGGCGTCAACCGGGGGGAGGTGTCCCGGCTTCCCGGTCCGCTCGACCTGCGTGGTCTGCACTCGATCGCCGACCTGCCGCGCGACGACTTGAAGTACCCCGCTTTCGTGCCCTCCACCCACGCCCACCTGGCCGAGGTCGAGACGTCCAAGCCCGTCGATGTCTTCGAGTCCGTACGCCGCAACGACGTGCTGCTGCACCACCCCTACGACTCGTTCGCCACGTCGGTCCAGCGCTTCCTCGAGCAGGCCGCCGCCGACCCGCACGTGCTGGCCATCAAGCAGACCCTCTACCGCACCTCCGGCGACAGCCCGATAATCGACGCCCTCATCGATGCAGCCGAGGCCGGCAAGCAGGTGCTGGTGATCGTCGAGATCAAGGCGCGCTTCGACGAGCAGGCCAACATCCGGTGGGCCCGCAAGCTCGAGCATGCCGGCTGTCACGTGGTGTACGGCCTGGTGGGACTCAAGACCCACTGCAAGCTCTCGCTGGTCGTCCGTGACGAGCCGGACGGCATCCGCCGCTACACCCACATCGGGACCGGCAACTACAACCCCAAGACCGCCCGCCTCTACGAGGACCTCGGACTCCTCACCGCCGACCCGGCCGTGGGCGAGGACGTCGCGCACCTGTTCAACAACCTCTCGGGGATCAGTCGCAACACGACGTACGACGGACTCCTGGTCGCCCCCGACAGCGTCCGCGACGGGTTGATCGCCCAGATCCATGCCGAGGTCGCCAACCACCAGGCCGGGCGGCCGTCGGGGATCCGGATCAAGGCCAACTCGATCGTCGACGAGGCGATCATCGACGCTCTCTACCTCGCCTCCCAGGCGGGTGTGCCCGTCAATCTCCTCATCCGGGGCATCTGTGCGCTCCGTCCGGGGGTCCCGGGACTCTCCGAGACCATCAAGGTGCGGTCCATCCTCGGGCGGTTCCTGGAGCACAGCCGCGTGTTCTGGTTCGTCAACGACGACGCCCCGCTGGCCTGGATCGGCTCCGCGGACGTGATGCACCGCAACCTCGACCGTCGTGTCGAGGTGCTCGTGCGCCTGCCTGAGGGCCCCAACGTCGCGGCCATCGGGGAGCTCCTCGACCTCGCCTTCGAGCCCAGCACCAGCGCCTGGACCCTCGACACCACGGGTGAGTGGCGCCTCAACGAGGGTGATGTACACCTGCAGGAGCGGCTGATCGAGCAGCAGCGCAGGCGCCGCTGAGGGACCATCCGGTCGGACCGGGTGCCGCTCGGTTGCGGACTGGAGGCGCCGACCCCCTAGCATGTGCATCGTTCACGTCCCCCTCGTTCGGAGTTCGCCGTGCGTTTGAAGTTCCGGCCCGTCGACGCCTCTTTCTACGACCTGTTCAGCGAGTCCGCCTCGCACCTGGTCGTGGGCGCCCAGCTTCTCGCCGAGATGCTCGGTGACGGCAACGACCGCGAGGGGATCGCATCGCGCATGCGTGATGCCGAGCACGCAGCCGACGAGACGACCCATGCGATCGTCAAGCGGGTCAACAGCACCTTCGTGACGCCCTTCGACCGCGAGGACATCTACGCCCTCGCGTCCGCCCTGGACGACGTCATGGACGAGATGGACGAGGCCGTCGACCTCGTCCTGCTCTACGGCGTCACCACCCTGCCGACCGAGACCTCCGAGCAGGTCGAGGTGCTCCAGCGCTGCGCCGAGCTCACCGCCGAGGCCATGCCGGGCCTGGCGACGATGAGCTCGCTGGACGAGTACTGGATCGAGATCAACCGGCTCGAGAACGCCGGTGACCGCAGCTACCGCCGGATCCTGGCCAACCTCTTCGCCGGCGACTACGAGGCCATCGAGGTCATCAAGCTCAAGGACATCGTGGAGTCCCTCGAAAGCGCCATCGACGCCTTCGAGAAGGTCGCGAACATCCTGGAGCAGATCGCCGTCAAGGAGTCCTGACACCCGATGGAACTCGCGATCATCATCGCGGTCGTCGTCGTTGCCCTGGTGTTCGACTACACCAACGGGTTCCACGACGCGGCCAACGCCATCGCCACCTCGGTCTCCACCGGCGCCCTGACTCCGCGCGTCGCACTCGGTATGGCGGCGGTGATGAACTTCGTCGGCGCCTTCCTCGGGCAGAAGATCGCCCACACCGTCTCCGACACCATCGACCCGGGCAGCGGTAGCCACGGTCTGGTGATCGTGATGGCGGGTCTCATCGGCGCCATCACCTGGAACCTCATCACCTGGTACTACGGCCTTCCCTCCTCCTCCTCGCACGCCCTGATCGGCGGCCTGGTCGGAGCGGCCCTCGCCGCTGGTGCGACCGCCAACTGGGCAGTCGTCGTCGAGAAGGTCGTCATCCCGATGCTGCTCTCGCCGCTGGTGGCCTTCAGCCTCGGCTTCGGCGCGATGGTGGCCATCATGTGGATCTTCCGCAACGCCAACCCGTCGAGGGCCAACCGGGGCTTCAAGATCGCCCAGACCATCTCCGCCGGCGCCATGGCCCTGGGCCACGGTCTCCAGGACGCGCAGAAGACGATGGGCGTGATCTTCCTGGCCCTGCTCACGGGCGGGTACGTCGTCGAGTCGGACGGTCTCCCGCTGTGGGTCATCCTCGCCGCAGCCACCGCCATCTCCCTGGGCACCTGGTCCGGCGGATGGCGCATCATGCGGACCCTCGGTCGCCGGATCATCCACCTCGACCCACCCCGCGGCTTCGCTGCCGAGTCGGTCGCCGCGTCGGTGCTCTACACGACGGCGTACGTCTTCGAGGCCCCGATCTCGACCACCCACACCATCACCTCCGCGGTGATGGGTGTGGGCGCCACCAAGCGACTCTCCGCCGTGCGGTGGGGCGTCGCCAAGTCGATCCTCACCGCGTGGGTGCTGACCTTCCCCGCTGCCGGCCTGGCTGCGGCCCTCACCTACTGGTTCGCCGCCCTGTTCCTGCCCTGAGGCCACGCCCCTCGTAGCCTCTCCGTGGGTCGTCACGCCGCCGTACGCCGCCAGTTGAGGGCCACCCGCTGCTGAGCCAGTGTCAGCGCCCTCCGCCGCGACACCGTGGACGTGTCGATCCACCCACGACGGCTGCTCGATGGTCCACAGCCGCTCGCTCACCGGTAGCCGGGCAGCGCGAGGGTACGCGTCGTGAAGGCGTTGGATGAAGGCGTCGGGCGCGAACCGATCGGCCGCGACCATGGTGACGGGTTCGAGTCCCAAGCGGCGTACGACGCCTTCGCGACCCACGTCGGTCGCGTGTTGGGCCCGCAGGAGGTGTACGTCGCCGAGGTACTCACCGCATACTCCACTCGCGGGATCCAACTGGTCCGGGGTGGCGACGTGGCGCCCGTGACGGTCGAAGACCGGCACGTTGAACACCGGCGCTGGACGCCCACCCGACGTCACCCAGTGGTGGAACATCTCCGGCGCCATCGGCGCGGCACAGCCAGCTTGGTAGAGCCATCGGCGTCCAATCCGTTGAACCAGACGCCGCCCAGCCAACGCAGGCCGGCCCAGCCCGTCACCCCGCCCCAGCCACGGAGCAGCGCGGCCCGCTCCACGATGCGCTGTTCCGGGGTGTCGTCCACGTCGCCAAGGACATACAGTCCGAAGCTGGACTTGCGCCAGCGCTTGCCCCGCGCCTCGGCGCGAGTAGGCCCGGCGATGCCGAGGGGATCGATCGGCACGGGCCAGACCAAAGGGGGTCGCAGACCCTCCCGGGGACCGATTCCCCTCGCTGCGGGCGCGCCTGCGCCATACCCCGTCGAGGACACAGCTCGAGGATCACCGACAACCGCGGGTCCCGCGTGAGCTGTCCACAGGTACGGCGCGAACGGTCATGTAGACCGGATACCCACAGGCTGGTGGCGGCTAGGGGCATCGTGCAGGGGATATCCATGGACGAGGCGGCTCAGTCCCCCGCCGATTCAGCACCATCCTGTCCATAGATATCGACCGGTGCGTGCACGAGGACGTCCGCGCGTCACCGCGCCGCGCCCTGTTCCTGCCGTGACCTCCCAGCCCCGTGATGTCGGGAGGCCAGGCACATCAGCCGAAGCGTCCCGAGATGTAGTCCTCGGTCCGCTTGTCGGAGGGGTTGGAGAAGATCTTCGTCGTGAGGTCGAACTCGACCAACAGCCCCGTGCGGTTGCCCGTGGTCTCGTCGGGGCGGGCGGTGAAGAAGGCCGTCCGGTCCGAGACCCGGGCCGCCTGCTGCATGTTGTGCGTGACCACGATGATCGTGTAGTCGTCCCGCAGCGTCATCATCAGGTCCTCGACGCGGGCCGTGGCGATCGGGTCGAGCGCCGAGCACGGCTCGTCCATCAAGATGACGTCCGGCTTCGTCGCGATGGTGCGCGCGATGCAGAGCCGCTGTTGCTGGCCGCCCGAGAGTCCGTACGCCGACTGCTTGAGCTTGTCCTTGACCTCGTCCCACAAGGCGGCGCCGCGCAGTGCCTCCTCGACCAGGTCGTCCATGGTGTCGACCTTCATGCCAGTGACCCGGGGACCGTAGGCGATGTTGTCGTAGATGGACTTCGGGAAGGGGTTGGGCTTCTGGAACACCATGCCGATGTGCGTACGCACCGCGATCGGGTCGACGCCCTTCGCGTAGATGTCCTGGTCGTGGTAGAGCACCTGGCCCTCGACGCGCGCACTGGTGACGAGGTCGTTCATGCGGTTGAGGCACCGGAGCACGGTGGACTTGCCGCACCCGGAGGGGCCGATCATCGCGGTGATCTCGTTGCGGCCGTAGGGGAGGTTGACGTCGTGCACGGCGTGGAAGCCGCCGTAGAAGACGTTGAGGTCGCGCGCCTCCATCACGGGCGACTCGGGGACCACTGGAAGGTGCCGCTCGGCGCCACTGCTGACGTCGGCGAGGGACCCGAGGTGAGCGTTGGTCACGGGGGTGGCACCGGTCGTGGCGGTGGCAGGTGGGGTAGCCATATCGGAGGTCTCTTTCACCAGGATCGCTGGAACTTGTTGCGGATGAAGATGGCCAGGGCGTTCAGGCCGAGCACCATGACGAGCAGGACGATGATGGCGGCCGAGGCTGCCTGCCGAAGCTCCTCGCGCGACTGCGATGTCAGCGAGTAGATCTGCATGGGGAGCGCAGTGATCTGGCTGAGCATGCCCGCCGGGTCGAAGGTCACCGAGCTGGCAAGGCCGACCACCACGAGCGGAGCGGCCTCCCCGATCGCCCGCGAGAGCCCCAGGATGGTGCCGGTGGCGATGCCGGGGATGGCTGATGGCAGGGTCTGCTTCCACGTCGTCTGCCATACCGTCGCGCCCAGGGCGAGGGATCCATCCCTCATCTCGCGCGGCACGGCACGTACTGCCTCGCGCGTGGTGATGATGATGACCGGGAGGATCAGGAGGGCGAGGGCGAGGGCTCCGCCGAGCACGATCCCGGTCCGGTCGAACCCGAGGAGGGCCATGACGGCGACGGCCAGCAGACCGTAGACGATCGAGGGCACGGCGGCGAGATTCTGGAGGTTGACCTCGACGAAGCGGTTCCACGGTCGGTCGGAGTCGGCGAACTCCTGCAGGTAGAGCGCCGCGGCGATGCCCAGCGGCACGGCCAGGAGCGCCGTGAAGAGCATCAGCCAGAGGCTGCCGAGGATGCCGGCCCGGAAGCCTGCCGTCTCGGGCCGCACCACGGAGGTGTAGTTGGTGAGGAGCTCGCCGTCGAACCGGGGAGCACCCTTGATCACCGTGCTCACGATCAGCGCGAGGAGGACGACGACACCGAAGAAGAGCGAGAACCACAACAGGCCCAGGAACACCATCGATCCCACGCCGCGGTCCTTGCTCCTGCCGGTGGCGAGGCGCTCTGTGACCTCGCGAGCAGTGGTGGCAGCGATGCTCATCAGTAGGCCTGCCTGAATCGTCGGACGATGCTGATGCTGATGACGTTCAGCGTCAGGGTGAGGAGGAAGAGCAGCAGGCCCACCGCGAAGAGGTTGTTGTAGTCGAGCGACCCGACGGGGTTCTCGCCCCCCGCGGTCTGCGCCATGAAGCCGGTCATGGTCTGCGCTCCCTCGCGCGGGTCGGCCGTCAGGCGCTTCTGTGCCCCCGCGGCGAGGGCCACGATCATGGTCTCGCCGATGGCGCGCGACATGCCCAGGACCACGGCGGCCGCAACCCCGGAGATCGCCGCCGGGACGACCACCCGCAGCGTGGTCTGCATGCGGTTGGCACCCATCGCGAAGGACCCCTGCCGCATCGCCTGCGGGACGGCGCTGAACGAGTCCTCGGCGAGCGAGGCGATCGTCGGGATGATCATCACGCCCAGCACCAGTCCGGCGGCCAGCATGTTGGTGAAGCCCACGTCGATGCTGAGGAGCCCCTGCAGCAAGTGAGGGGTCACGAAGGTGAGCGCGAAGAAGCCGTAGACGACCGATGGCACCCCGGCCAGGAGCTCCACCGTGGGCTTGAGGTACTTGCGCGCCCTCTTGGAGGCGTACTCCGAGAGGTACATCGCTGCGCCGAGCCCGAGCGGCACGGCGACGAGCAGTGCGATCACCGTGACCATCAGGGTGGCAGCCACGAGGGGAAGCACTGCGAAGCGACCCTCGGTCGCGAAGAAGTCACCGAACGGCACCTCGGCGAAGAAGTCGATCACCGGTCGGATGAGTGCCGCAATGATGCCGAAGGTGATCGCGGTCGAGATCATCGCCGACCCGAAGAGGACGGCCTTGATGACCGACTCGCCGGGACGGCGCTTCCTCCCCAGCTGGGGAACGGCCGGCAGGCCCGTCTGCGACGGGCCTGCCGGGTTCATGGTTGCTGCGCTCATGTGAGTGCGGCTACTTCCTTCTCGCTCAGGAGATCAGCCCGACAAACCTTCGAGGGCGGACTGGGTCTCGCCGTACAGGTCATCGCTCAGCGGGATGAACTGGCCGACCTCGGCGATCTCCTCGAGGTTCTCGATGTAGTAGTCGACGTAGGCCTTCGTGGCCTCGTTGTCGTTGTACTTCGCGTTGTTGAGGTAGATGAAGAGCGGGCGGGCGAGCGGGGTGTACTCACCGGCCTGCGCGGTGTCGGCGGAGGGCTCGACGCAGCCGTTGCCGGAGTCGATCCCGAGCGCCTTGAGTGAGTCCGAGTTCTCCTCGTAGTAGGTGTAGCCGAAGTAGCCGGTCGCACCCTCGGTGCCCGCGACGCCCTGGACCAGGACGTTGTCGTCCTCAGAGGCCTCGTAGTCGGAGCGGGTGGCGGGCTCCTCGGCGTCGGGGTCGATGACCTCGGCCGCCATGTAGTCGTAGGTGCCGGAGTCGGTGCCCGGACCGAACAGCGAGATCTCCTCGTCAGGGAAGCTCGGGTCGAGCTCGTTCCAGTTGGCGACCTCCGAGTCCGGTGCCCACAGCTGGACCAGCTGGTCGACGGTGAGGCAGTCGACGTCGAGGTCCGGGTGCACCACGACGGTGAGGGCGTCGGTGGCGACCTGGAGCTCGGTGTACTCGACGCCGGCCTTCTCGCAGGCGGCGACCTCGTCCTCCTCGATCGGGCGGGAGGCGTCGGAGACGTCGGTCTGGTCGGCGCAGAAAGCTTCGAACCCACCACCGGTGCCGGCCTCGCCCACGGTCACCTCCACGTCGGGGTTCTCCTCGTTGAGCAGCTCCCCGGCGGCGACGCTCATCGGGTAGACGGTGGAGGAACCGTCGACAGCGACGCTGCCGCTGGCGGAGGTGTCGGCGCCTGAACCGGTGTCGCTCCCGGCCTCCGCACCGCCACAGGCGGCGAGGGCGAGAGCGAGGAGAGCTGCACCCGGGATGAGTGCCAAGCGGTGGGAAGTGCGGTTCACTTCGGAGCTCCTGAATATGTCTAGGTGTTGCTGACAGCCAGGAAGTTAGGGCCGCGAAGTGACCTGTCGAGTCGGCCTCGGTGAACGAACGGTGAACTCGAACGGGCCGATCGACGTCGGTGCCCCGTGGCTGGGGCTCAGGGGCTGATGCGCTCCACCGACACGACCGCCCCCTTGCGGTGGTGCACCACGAGCATCTCGGCAGGCTCGAGCCCGGGATCAGTGATGGCGAGCCGCTCGGCAACAGCGGGGATGACTGTGCGGTGCGCGCACACTACGGAGCTGGTGCCGCTGCTGAGCAACGTCCCGAGAAGGCGCTCGATCGCCGCGGCGTCATGCCCCTCCTCGCTGAGTTCGTCGTAGGAGCGCAGCGGCCAGCCGGTGACATGGACGTACGGCGTCACGGTAGCCACACAGCGCACGCTGGAGGAGGAGTGGATCTCGGCGACGTCGAACGCGGCCAGGACCGGCACCAGTCGCTCCGCCTCGGCCTGTCCGTGGTCGAGGAGGGGGCGACGCCGGTCGTCCAGCTGCCAGGAACGTCGGGGGAGCGCGTGGGCGTGTCGGAGCACGACCAGCGCCCGCGTGCGTCGGCGCAGAGGACGCGCCTGCTTCAAGGTGTCCCGGTCGTAGTCGTAGGTCAGGCGCGGCACTGCCTCGGCCCACGGGACCCAGGCGACGTCGTCGATCTCGTCGTTGGCGACGTAGCCGGACACGTCGTCGTCCCCGCGGGCACGGGCGACCCAGTAGTCGACCCGCTTCATCCGGCCCCGGCCCATGTCGTAGCGCTGGGGCGCGAGCGCGGGTCCCAGTCGGATGTCGAGCCCGGTCTCCTCGGCGACCTCACGGACGGCGGCCGTGGTCGCGTGCTCATCCGGCTCGAGCTTGCCCTTGGGGAAGGACCAGTCGTCGTAGCGGGGGCGGTGCACGAGCAGCACCTCGTCCCCCTTGCGGGTCACGACGGCTCCAGCAGCGCGGACGTCCGGGCCTGGCATGGGCGTTAGTCTCACACCACCAACCGCGCCGTGAGGAGTCCCCCCGTGCTTCGTCGTCTCCCCCGGGGTGTCGTCGTCGCGCTGGCCGTCTGCCTCGCCCTGGCGGTCGTCATCGCCACGGTCGTGGCAGTGAGGTGGTGGCGCGAGGGCCCACGTACCGACCTGGCCCGCGCGGTCTCCCTCGCCCCGGCGTCCACCGAACGGTTGTCCTGGACGGACTGGCGCGCAGTACGCCGCGAGGTCGAGGCCGACCTCGGGACCAGCCCCAGCGTCGACGCCGTCACGGAGCTCCTCGACGACGCCTTCAGCCGTGACCTGTCGACGTCATCAGCCTTGGCCGAGTCGAGTCCCACCCTGCAGGCGGAGTTCGGGTTCTCTCCCGCCACGATCGACTGGGAGCTGTTCGCCCAGGGCCCCGAGGGGGCCGTCGAGATCCTCGGCTTCCCCGACGAGACGGACTTCGACGCGATCGGCGAGACGCTGACGTCCTTGGGCTTCACCCGCGCCGACGGGGAGGAGGAGATCTGGGCGGGCGGCGCAGACGTGCTGGCGCGAGTCGGGCCCCAGCTCACTCCGCAGCTGCAGTTCTTCGCCCTGTTGCCCGACATGGGCGTCATCCTCACCTCGGACACCCTCGCCTACCTCGAGGACGCCGTGGCCGCGGCGACCGGTGCGGCCGACCACCTGACGTCGGTCTCACAGGTCGTGTCGGACCTGACGGCGCCCCTGACCGCCGCTGTGTACACCGGCTCCTACGCGTGCGAGGAGCTTGCAATGGCCTCAGCCGACGAGAGGGATCGCGCCCAGGCAGTCGAGCTCGTCCGCAGCGCCGGGGAGGTGCACCCACTGAGCGAGTTCGCGATGGCTGCCCACCCAGACGGTCACATCAGCGTGACGATGGCCTTCGAGTCCGACGAGGTCGCGCGCACCGACGCGGACACGCGGGCGACACTGGCCAGCGGTCCCGCCCCGGGACAGGGCGGCGACTTCGCCGACCGGTTCAGCGTGGACTCGGTGTCCGCTGAGGGACGGTTGGTGCGCATGCGCCTGGACCCGATCGAGGGCGAGTACGTCCTCTCGGACCTCACCAGCGGCCCACTGCTCTTTGCCACCTGCTGAGGGCCGGCGGCACGACAGACGCGTCAGCAGCCCGCGCCGGTCACTGCTCTCGCGGTCGCGGCAGCGGTGTCTCGTCGGCCGGGGGCGTGGGTGTGACACCGAGCAGTCGGTCGATCTCGTCCTGGTCGAGGTGATCGTCTGACTCGCTCGCAGCGATGATGAGCGTGGTGGTGAGCTCGACCTCGCCGAGCAGGTCGTCGTCCTTGAGGGTCACGTCGAACTGGTCGTGCATGGGCACACCTCCAGTCCGATTGACGTCAAGGACATACCTTGCCCCTTTGTACGCCGTTGAAACACCCTTCAGCCCTCATTTTGCCCGACGGGATCAAAAGATCATCCCAACGGCAACGAGGCCCCACCCAGATGGGTGAGGCCTCGGCTTGAAGTCGAGACAGGTGCTGTCCGGCTTCGGGTGAAATCAGATGGCGTGAACGTTCTCCGCCTGGGGACCCTTGGGACCCTGGGTGACGTCGAACTCAACCTTCTGGTTCTCGTCCAGCGACTTGTAGCCGTTGGACTGGATGGCGCTGTAGTGCACGAACACGTCGTCGCCGCCGTCCTCCTGCGCAATGAAGCCGAAACCCTTCTCGGCGTTGAACCACTTCACGGTGCCTTGTGCCATTGCTGTATTGCTCCTGTTATCGGGCGAAAGATCATCACTTCGACGATCCCGCATCAAGTGCGGTGACACGTCGCTCCGACTCACGGACTGGCAGGCCCGAAGAAGAAACGCCGTTGGATCACAAACTCCGCTGGCGTACCTGCTGGAACTTGCACCTGTTGCACGACACACACTAGCAACTACTTGTCCGATCGAGGTCTTCTTGGGGCACCCAATTGGGCGAGACCGCCGAAATCACGCTCCGGCGGCCCTGCGATCCCCGCCCCTCACCGGTAGAGCGACAGGGTCGCATCCTCGATGACCAAGAAGTACCCGTCGCTCGGTACGAGGTTGACCAGCCACTCGGACGACTCGGTGTCGACGGTCCAGCGGGGCTCCTCGGCGCCGTACGGAACGTAGCTGATGCTGTCGTCCCCCATGTCGTAGACGCCGGTGAGCGTCGCCTGAACGTTGCCGAGAGGGACGCTCCCGACCTCCTCGAAGTCTTCGTCGTAGATCACGCCCGCGTCCGTGGCCACGAAGTGGGGTTCGCCCTCGAACTCGATCGCCACCACGGCGAAGAACGAGTGCCGGTCGAGCGGCAGCGTCGCCACTTCGCCGTCCCGGTCGTAGACGGTGGTCTCCTGAGGGCTGTTCGCGCCGCCTTCGGACGATGAGGAGTCCGACATCGGGAAGGTGAACGCGAGGTCCGGCTCGATGCTGCCCACGCCACCCTCGTAGCCGGGGTCGTCACGCCACAGCTCGTCGCCGGTCTCCGAGTCGACGCCGACCACCTCGCTCCCGGGAC
>NZ_JAOPXV010000204.1 GCF_025964975.1 Nocardioides sp. | reverse complement strand
CGGGCGCCGAAGTCGTGGTGGACGAGCCGGAGTCGGCGGAGGTCCCAGACGTGGACTCGGACTTCGACTCGGACTTCGGGGAGTCCGAGGAGGACGAGCCCGACGAGCCCGACGCGTCGCTGGAGCGGCTGTCCGTGCGGTAGAAGCCGGAACCCTTGAACACCACGCCGACCGCGTTGAAGACCTTGCGCAGTCGGCCCTCGCACTCAGGACACACGGTCAGCGAGTCATCGCTGAAGCTCTGGACCTGATCGAAGGCGTGGGGGCATTCAGTGCAGGCGTATTGGTAAGTAGGCATGTGGGCACCCTTGGGGCTATGCAGTCGACGGCGAGATCAGGCGGGCCCGCGACTCGCTGGCACTCCACCCGATCGACTGCCAAGAGTACGGCACAATGCCAGGTGACATGAACGAACAGCCCGCCCCCGCCCCGTCGCTCCGCACCCGGCTGCGCCGGGCACCACGCGGCGTGCGCTGGTCCGCCTATGTCGCGGCAGCGCTCGTGCTGCTCCTGGTGATCCTCCTCACCACCGCCGTCGTCCTCGTACGTCGACCGGTGCCCGTCACCGGTGGCGAGCTCCCGCTCCCAGGTCTCGACGCGGAGGTCGAGGTCATCCGCGACGCCTACGGCATCCCCCAGATCTATGCGGACACCGACGACGACCTGATGCGTGCCCAAGGCTTCGTCGCCGCCCAGGATCGTTTCTTCGAGATGGACTTCCGTCGCCACGTCACCGCTGGGCGGCTCTCGGAGCTGTTCGGCGAGGAGGTGATCGAGACCGACAAATACATCCGCACCATGGGCTGGCGCCGCGTGGCCGAGGAGGAATGGGCGCTGCTCGACACGTCGACGCGCGACGCGCTGACCGCCTACGCCCAGGGGGTCAACGCCTATCTCGAGCAGAACGAGACCAACGAGATCGCCGTGGAATACACGATCCTGGGGCTCGGTGGACTCGACTACGAGCCCGAGCGGTGGGAGCCGGCGGACTCGTTGGCCTGGCTCAAGGCGATGGCCTGGGACCTCAGGGGCAACATGGAGGACGAGATCGACCGCGTCCTTGCCAGCCTTGACCACGCACCCGAGCGGGTCGCCGAGCTCTACCCCGCCTACGACCCGGAGACGCACCCGCCGATCGTCGAGGCGGGTGGGGTCGTGGACGGCGTCTTCGAGCAGAACGCGTCGGGCAACGCGACCCGCAACCCGCGACGCCCAGCCCCCAGCGCCGCGATGGTGCGTGCACTGTCCGACCTCCGCGCGGGGCTGGACCGGATGCCTGAGCTGCTAGGTCGAGGGGAGGGGATCGGCTCCAACTCCTGGGTCGTCGACGGCAAGCACAGCGCGACCGGGCGACCGCTGCTCGCCAACGACCCGCACCTGGGGATCAGTCAGCCCGGCATCTGGATGCAGATGGGTCTGCACTGTCGAGAGCTCGGCTCAGACTGCACCCTCGAGTCCAGCGGCTTCACCTTCGCCGGCGTCCCTGGGGTGATCATCGGGCACAACGCCGACATCGCCTGGGGCTTCACCAACCTCAGTCCCGACGTCACCGACCTCTATCTCGAGCAGATCCGCGGGGAGAACTGGATCCAGGACGGCGAGGAGATCCCGCTGGAGGTGCGCACCGAGACGATCAAGGTGCGAGACGGCGACGAGGTCACCCTCGAGATCCGCGAGACCGGGCACGGTCCCCTCCTCAGCGACGTGAGCGAGGAGCTGACGACCGTCGGCGCCACTGCGGAGGCCGCGGCGACGGCGGCATCGGGGGACGACGAATATGCTGTAGCGCTCCAGTGGACCGCCCTGCAACCGACCACCACCGCGGACGCGGTCCTCGCCCTCAACCGCGCCAGCAACTGGGACGAGTTCCGGGCCGCGGCCAGCGACTTCGCCGTACCAGCCCAGAACATGGTCTATGCCGACCGCGAGGGCCACATCGGATATCAGGCCCCGGGACTCGTCCCCATCCGCAAGTCCGGCAACACCGGCGAGACGCCGGCCGAGGGCTGGCTCTCGGCCAACGACTGGACCGGCGACTACATCCCCTTTGACGGGCTCCCCAACGTCCTCGACCCCGAGGAGGGATTCATCGTCACCGCCAACCAGGCGGTCATCGGCGAGGAGTACCCCTACTTCCTGACCCGCGACTGGGACTACGGCTACCGCGCCACCAGGATCCGGCAGCTGCTCGAGGAGGAGGGCGAGCTCTCGGTCGCGGAGATGACGAACGTCCAGCTCGACACCGCCAATCCCATGGCGGCGACCCTGGTCCCCTACCTCCTCGACATCGACGAGCTCGGGTCCGACTACTACGACGACGGCCAGGAGCTGCTGGCGGGCTGGGACTTCACGCAGCCTCCGGACAGCGCCGCGGCGGCCTACTACAACGTCGTCTGGAGCAACCTCCTGCGCCTCACCTTCCATGACGGCCTCCCTGAAGAGGCCTGGCCCAACGGCGGTGACCGCTGGTTCGCCGTGGTGAGCGAGCTGCTCCGCGATCCGCTCAGTCCGTGGTGGGACGACCGGGCCACCGACGAGGTCGTCGAGTCGCGCGACGACATCCTGCGCCAAGCCCTGCTGGACGCCCGCGACGAGCTCACCCGCCGGCAGGCTCTCGGGCCGGACGAGTGGAGCTGGGGCGACCTGCACCGGCTCGACCTGCGCCACTCGAGCCTCGGCGAGTCGGGTGTCAGGCCCCTCGAGTGGCTCTTCAACCGCGAGGACCACCGCGTCGGTGGCGGCTCGGGCATCGTCGACGCGACGGGCTGGGATGCCGCCGAGGGATACGGCGTCACCGCGGCGCCGTCGATGCGCATGGTGGTCTCGCTGGCGGACTTCGACCGGTCCCGCTACATCAACCTCACCGGCGTCTCCGGACACCCCGGGTCCTCCCACTACAGCGACCAGACCGAGCTCTTCGTCAACGGCGACTACCTCCCGTGGGCCTTCTCGCGAGACGCCGTCGTGGAAGCCGGGGAGAACACCTTGGTGCTCACTCCCGCAGCCGACGACTGATCGCTACGTTGACCGCATGAAGAGCGAACTGTTTGCCGCGGACAACCTCGAGATCAACGACGGGCAGCGCTTCGCCCTCCAGAACAGCCACATGCTGCGGGTCTCGCTGGGTCCTGACGTGCTGGCGGTCAAGGGCGGCATGGTGGCCTTCCAGGGTCAGGTGCGCTTCGACCACGAGAGGTCCGGCTCGATGGCCAAGCTGATCAAGAAGGTCGTCTCCAGCGAGGACATTCCGCTGATGCGCGTGTCGGGGCAGGGCGAGGTGTTCTTCGCCCAGGAGGCCGGCAACGTCCACCTCATCACCCTCGAGGGCGACGGGATCTCGGTGAACGGGCGCAACCTGCTGGCCTTCGACGCCGCGATGGAGTGGGACAT
The DNA here is from genome assembly GCF_025964975.1 of Nocardioides sp. GTDB lineage: Bacteria > Actinomycetota > Actinomycetes > Propionibacteriales > Nocardioidaceae > Nocardioides. The sequence continues at coordinate 15,689 of NZ_JAOPXV010000204.1, read as the reverse complement.
CAACCGGGTGCGGGGCGCCGGGATGATGGCTGGGGGCCTGTTCAACACCACCGTCCGGGGCACCGGCACCGTCGCGCTCTGCACGGTCGGCAAGCCGGTCCTCCTCGACTGCTCGCAGCAGCCCACCTTCGTCGACGTGCAGGCCGCGGTCGCCTGGTCGTCCAACCTGGTGCCCAACGTCGTGTCCAGCATGAACATGAAATCGATGCTGCGCGGCGGCTCGGGCGAGGCCTTCCAGTACTCCTTCCACGGGCCGGGGTTCGTCGTCGTCCAGCCCTACGAGTGGGTCGCTCCCGCGTCCGGCTCCGGCGGCAACGGTGGCGCCGGCGGCCTCATCGGGGACCTCCTCAAGGGGTGATGCCTGCGGGGGTGACCACATGGGTCACCCGGCGGTCGTGGGGCTCGGACGGCACCTGCAGTCCCGTCTCGTCCTCGTGGAGCAGTACGGCGACGGGCACCCCGGCACCGACGCGGGCGAGCGCCCGGTCGTAGGAGCCCCCGCCGCGTCCGAGACGATCCCCGTCGACCGAGGCGGCCAGCCCGGGCACGAGGACCACGTCGGCGTCCGCGACGGCGGACACCCCGAGCCCCTCGCCCACCGGCTCGAGCAGTCCCCGGGCGGCGGGCACCAGCTCCCCGGTGAAGGCGACCCAGTCGAGGTCGTTGTCGGGCCGCAGGACCGGGAGCAGCACCCGCTTGCCGGCGCGGGTGAGCTCGTCGAGCACCCGCGTCGTCCCGGGCTCGCGTCCGACGGCGACGTAGGCGGCCACGGTCCCTGCTCGTCGTACGACGTCCCACGCCAGCACGTGCCCGGCGATCGCCTCGGCGGCCGCCACCGACTCGACCAGCGATCGGCGCCGACGGGCCGTCAGGACCTGGTCCCGCAGGGCGAGCTTGGCGATGTTGGCGGCGCTGGCGCCCGGCGGCACGGGGGGCTCGGCTGGTGCTGACACGCAATCAGCCTACGATCGAAGCATGGGTAGCAAAGGCCTCGCCATCGCACGCGCCAAAATGCAGGACGCCGGCGTCGATCCCGTCGCCGTCGACACCTTCGCGCACTACTACCGGCTCCTCGAGCACGGCGAGACCGGGATGATCCCCGAGTCGACGATCGACCCGCTCGACATGGAGGCGCTGGTCGACGTCGAGGTGAGCGACGACGTCGCGGCCGAGGCGATCGGCAGGACCGCGGTCATCAAGCTCAACGGCGGCCTCGGCACCTCGATGGGGATGGACCGCGCCAAGTCCCTCCTGTGTGTGCGCAGGGGCCTGAGCTTCCTGGACATCATCGCCCGGCAGGTGCTGCACCAGCGCGAGAAGTACTCCGCACCGCTCCCGCTGATCTTCATGAACTCCTTCCGAACCTCCTCCGACACCATGGCCGCGCTCGCGCGCTACCAGGACCTCCAGGTCGACGGCCTGCCGCTGGAGTTCCTCCAGAACAAGGTGCCGAAGCTGCTGGCGTCCGACCTCATGCCCGCGGCCTACCCGAAGAACCCCGACCTCGAGTGGTGTCCGCCCGGCCACGGCGACCTCTACACCGCTCTGCGCGGCGCCGGCCTGCTCGGACGGCTGCTCGACGCCGGCTACCGCCACGTCTTCGTGTCCAACTCCGACAACCTCGGCGCCGTGCCCGACGCCAGGGTCGCGGGCTGGTTCGCCGGCACGGGTGCGCCGTTCGCGATCGAGGCCGTACGCCGCACGCAGTCGGACCGCAAGGGCGGGCACTTCGCCCGGCGCAGGTCCGATGGTCGGATCGTGCTGCGGGAGTCCGCTCAGACCCTCGACTCCGACCGGGAGGCGCTGGCCGACCTCGACCGGCACCGGTTCACCTCGACCAACAACCTGTGGTTCGACCTCCGGGCGATGACCGAGACCCTCGATGCTCGCCAGGGGATCCTCGGACTGCCCCTGATCCGCAACGTCAAGCACCTCGACCCCGGCAAGCCCTCGACCCCCGAGGTGATCCAGGTCGAGACCGCGATGGGGGCCGCGATCGAGATCTTCGAAGGTGCTCGCACCATCGAGGTCGGGCGCGACCGCTTCGTGCCGGTGAAGACGACCAACGACCTGCTGGTGCTGCGGTCCGACATCTACGACCTCGGCCAGGACTTCGTGCTGGACCAGGCAACCGAGAGCGTGCCCTTCGTCGATCTCGACAGCGACTACTACAAGCTCGTCGGTGACTTCGACAAGCGCTTCCCGGAAGGCGCGCCGTCGCTGCGCAGGGCGACCTCTCTCGTGGTCGACGGCGACGTCACCTTCGGCCGCGACGTCAGCGTGGTGGGCGACGTCGAGATCAAGGCGCCGTCCGCCCAGCGCGTTCAGGCATCGACGGTGCTGGGGCCCCATGGCTGACCTGCTGCCGGTCCCTGACCTCGTCGAGCGGGTCCTGGCGACGGTCTCGCCGCTGCCTGAGTTCCCGCAGGCGTTGATGGACGCCCTGGGCCTCGCCCTGGCCGAGGACGTGTCCGCCCCGATGTCGTTGCCGAGCTTCGACAACTCGGGGATGGACGGTTATGCCGTGACGTACGCCGATGTGGTCGGCGCGTCGGAGGACACCCCGGTCCATCTGCCCGTCGTCGGGGAGATCGGCGCTGGCCGGGGTGGCCTGATGGCCCTCTCGCCCGGCACGGCAGCGAAGATCATGACCGGGGCCAGGGTGCCCGCCGGTTGCGACGCCGTCGTGCCCTACGAGTGGACCGACCGTGGTGTCGCCCAGGTGCGCATCACCCGGCCACCGCGGCAGCACCAGCACATCCGCGTCGCTGGCGACGACATCGTCGAGGGCGACCTGCTGCTTGAGCACGGGACCGTCCTCGGCCCCCGCCACCTCGGCCTGCTCGCGGCCGTCGGGCGGGCCACCGTGCGGTGCCGGCCGCGCCCGCGCGTGGTCGTCATCTCCACCGGGTCCGAGCTGCGCGACCCGGGATCCAACCTTGGTCACGACTCGATCTACGACGGCAACTCCTACCTCCTGGCTGCCGCCGCCCGGGCCGCAGGAGCGATCGCCTACCGCGTCGGGATCGTGCCGGACGACCCGCGGACCTTCACCGACGCGCTCAGCGACCAGCTCGTCCGTGCCGACCTGGTCGTCACCAGCGGGGGCGTGAGCGAGGGCGACTTCGACGTCGTCAAGGAGGCCCTCTCCTCGCTGGGCTCGGTGTGGTTCGGCGGCGTCGCGATGCAACCCGGCAAGCCGCAGGGTTTCGGCACCATCGGCGAGGACCAGACGCCGATCTTCACGCTGCCGGGCAACCCCGTCTCTGCCTATGTCTCCTTCGAGACCTTCGTGCTGCCGGCGATCCGCCGGATGATGGGCAAGCTCCCCTACTCTCGCCCGCTGTCGCGCGCCCGGCTCACCCACGCGATCTCCTCGCCCGAGGGCAAGCAGCAGATGGTGCGGGCTTCCTGGGAGAGCGACCGTGGGGGAGCGTTCGTCTCGCCCGTCGGTGGCCACGGCTCGCACCTCCTGGGGGATCTCGCGGCGAGCAACGCCCTCATCGTCGTCCCCGCGGCGACCACCGCGCTCCAGGCCGGCGACATGGTGCAGGTGCTCAAGCTGGACGAGGAGTTCTGATGGGGTCTTCCTTCTCCCACATCGACGACTCGGGCGCTGCTCGCATGGTCGACGTGTCCGACAAGGCGGTGACCGCCCGGACGGCGTCTGCCTCCGGCCGCGTGCTGGTCTCCGAGGCCGTGATCACCCTGCTGCGAGGCGCCGGGGTGCCCAAGGGCGACACGCTCGCGGTCGCCCGGCTCGCGGGGATCATGGGGGCCAAGCAGACGCCGTCGCTGATCCCCTTGTGCCATCCGCTCGCGCTGTCGTCGGTCACCGTGGACCTCACCGTCACCGACGCGTCGGTCGACATCGTGGCGACCGTCGCCACCACCGACCGGACGGGGGTCGAGATGGAGGCACTGACGGCCGTGGCCGTGGCAGCACTGACCGTCATCGACATGGTCAAGGCGGTCGACAAGGCGGCCGTGATCACCGATGTCCGGGTGGAGACGAAGTCCGGTGGCAGGTCCGGCGACTGGACGCGCGGATGAAGGCCGTCGTCGTCGTGGCCTCCAACCGGGCCGCAGCCGGCGTGTATGCCGACGAGACGGGCCCCCTGATCACGGCGTGGCTGACCGACCAGGGCTTCGTCGTGGACCAGCCCGTCGTCGTACCGGACGGAGACCCCGTCGGCGCAGCGATCGCCACCGCCGTCGCCGAGGGCGCCCGGGTGGTGCTGACCACGGGTGGCACCGGGCTCACCCCGACCGACCGCACACCTGAGGCAACCCTCCCGCTCCTCGATCGAGAGATCCCCGGGATCGCCGACGCCATCCGCTCGCACGGCCTGGCCAACGGGGTCCCCACGGCCGCCCTCTCGCGCGGACTGGCCGGGGTCGCGGGCTCGTGCCTGGTGGTCAATCTCCCCGGCTCGCGCGGTGGCGTCAAGGACGGCTTGACCGTGCTGGCGCCGGTGCTGCGGCACGCCGTGGAGCAGATCGTCGGCAGCGACCATTGATCGACCGACGCTCATGACGACGGCACCCGGCTGGCCCGCCCGGCTCACCGATGACGGAGTCACGCTGCGCCCACTCGTCGGCGCCGACGCGCAGGCCTGGCGTGAGGTGCGACAGCGCAACGGCGACTGGCTCAAGCAGTGGGACGCCACCGTGCCGCCGGGGGCGACCAGCGCAGGCGGCAGCTACGCGCAGGTCGTACGCCGCCTGCGCAAGCTCGCTCGACAGGGTCAGTCGATGCCCTTCGCGATCGAGGTCGACGGGCGCTTCGTCGGTCAGGTGACGGTCAACAACATCGTCCGGGGGTCGGCGCAGTTCGCCTCGTTGGGCTACTGGCTGGACCGTTCGGTGGCCGGCCGGGGCATCATGCCGACCGCCGTGGCCATGGTCATCGACCACTGCTTCACCACGGCAGGTCTGCACCGGATCGAGGTCTGCGTCCGCCCCGAGAACACGAACTCATTGCGGGTGGTGGAGAAACTGGGGCTGCACGAAGTCGGCTATGCCCCCCGGTTCCTGCACATCAACGGGGACTGGCGCGACCACCGGATCTTCGCGGTGACCGTCGAGGACTGCCCCGGGGGAATGCTGGCGCGGCTGTCCTCCTGAGGCGCTGATCCCACGAGTCACACCAGTTGTTTTGCGACACACCTGTGGACATCCGTCCCATGTGCGGGTATCGAACCTAATCTCGGGGTCGTGGACCCGAGTGCGCTGATCTTCGTTGCCCTGGCGGTCGCCTGGGCCCTCTACCTGATCCCGAAGGCGCTGGAGCACCACGACGATGTTGTTCGCAGCCGCTCGATCGACCGTTTCTCGCACACCATGCGCGTGCTGGCGCGACGCGAACCCGTCAACGCCCGCGCTGCCCGTCTCGTCGTCACCCCCGGCCGCCAGCGGTCCGTGCCGACGGTCGAGACCAAGGCCTCCAGCGTCGCCCCGATCCAGCCGTCGTACGCCGCGCGCCGCGACGCTGTTCGCAAGGCCACCAAGCGTCGCCGCAACGTGCTGGCCGCCATCCTGCTCGTCAACACGGTCGTCATCGGCCTGGCCGGTGCCCAGGTGATCACCTGGCCCTATGTCGCCGTCCCGGCCGGTCTCCTCGTCATGTGGCTCGTCGCCTGCCGGGTGATGGTCAAGGGCGAGCGGGCCGCCGCGCGCCCCGTCACGATCACGATCCCCGTCGAGATTCCCGTCGAGATCCTCGATGACCTGCCCGAGACCACGGACTCGCCGATGGTGCCTGAGGTCGAGGCGCTCGCCGAAGGCGCTCAACCGGACCGCGCCGAAGACGCTCAACCGGACCGCGCCGAAGGCGCCTGGGACATGGTGCCGACCACCTTGCCGACCTACGTCTCCAAGCCGGCCGCTGTGCGGCGTACGGTCCAGACGATCGACCTGGAATCGACGGGTGTCTGGTCCTCGGGTCGCAACGACGACGACAGTGCCCTGGCCCGCGGCGCGGAGGAGTCCGAGCGCCTCGCCCGTGCCGAGGCCGAGCGGCGCGCCACCGGTTCCTGATTGGATGGGTCGTATGCCCACCGTCAGCCTGTCCCAGTCCCGCGCCGTGCCTGTCCCGGTCGACGAGGCCTTCGACCGGGTGCTGGCACATCCGCTGCCCGAGATCTTCCGTCGACGCCGGCTCGCGATCCCACCGATCAAGCGCGTGCGCGACCAGCAGGGCGAGTGGGGAACCGTCGGTCAGACCCGCACCATCGTCCTGGCCGACGGCGGCACCATGCTCGAGACCCTGACGTCGAACGACCGTCCGCACAGCTTCGGCTACACCATCTCCGCGATCCGTGGCCCGATGAAGCCGCTCGTGGCCAGCGCCGACGGTCGGTGGACCTTCGAGACGGCTGGGACCGGCACCCGCATCACCTGGGCCTGGGAGCTGACCCCCACACCCGCCGGCCGGGTGGCGATGCCGGCCTTCGCGACGATGTGGCGCGGCTACGCCCGGCAGGCGCTCGAGGAGATCGAAGGCATCCTGCTCAGGTGAGCGGACACGATTGTGAGGCACTCAATCGCGGGTGCTATCTTTCCAATCGCCTGGGGGTGTGGCGCAGCTGGTAGCGCGTCTCGTTCGCATCGAGAAGGCCAGGGGTTCGAGTCCCCTCACCTCCACCAGAGCTCGTGCCGGTAGGCCCCCATGGGGCCGGCCGGTGGCGGCCCGGCTACGGCGGGTCTTCCTCGATCTTGAGCATCAGCAGGCAGCGCGGGTCGGACGTGAAGAGCACGGTCACGTCCCGATGGACTGCGCAGCGCGCCCCCTCGACCAGGTCCTCGTAGGCCTGGACATCGCGTGACGTGAGGTCGTCGAGGTCGACGAGGATGTAGCGGCGACGCTCGCTGACGAGCTTCTCCACGATGGTCCGCAGCCTGGGAGCAGCGCTGGCGTCGATCTCGCCGGAGAGAAGGACCAGCCCGACCCCATGGATGTCGGTGCCCGACTGCACCGTGATCTCGAGGCGCCGAAGAGTCTCGTCGGGCTGCGTGTCGGGCTGCTCGTCGACCTGCACACTGGGCTCGACGAGCCGCAGCGCATGATTCTTCGACGTTGTCATGACGGGCACCCGGATCTGTTGGGCGTCACCGGGTCTGGGGCAACGGGACCGGTCTGGACCTCGACCGTCCCGCAAGGCTAACCGAGAAGACCCGGGGCGGGGAACACGCCCTGGGGTCAGATGCCGCGGTGTGGCGTGGTGAGCCCGCTGACGCCCGCCGAGTCGGTCGTCACGGCGGTGGCGACCTCCGTCAGGGACCGTCCCCGCGCTCGTGCAAAGGAGCGCAGCATGTCGAAGGCCCGGTCGGTGCTGCAGCCGTGGATCTGCGACAGGGCACCCTTGGCCTGCTCGATCGCGATGCGACTGTTCAGCGCGCCCTGGAGCTGCTCGGTGAGGACCTCCGCGCGTCGGATGGCTCGTTCCTGCAGCAGGCCGACGGTCGCCACGTCCGCCAGGGCCTGGACGACCGTCCGGTCGAACGCGGTCATCTCGGTGGCGGTGTCGCTGAAGAGGTTGAGCGCGCCGATGACCTCGCCGCGCAGGCGCATCGGGAAGGCGTGCACCGCGCCGAAGCCGGCGGCGACCGCATGGGGGGCGAAGTGTGGCCAACGGTCGACAGCCGTCGCGAGATCTGTGGCAATGACCGCCACGCCGGTGCTGAAGCAGTCCTGGCAGGGACCTTCATGGGCCTGGAGCTGGAAGAGCTCCAGCATCTCCGTGCGCTCGTCCGAGGCCGCCATGAGGTGGAGCCGGGCGTTGTGGTCGGACAGGAGCAGTCCGGCTGCCGTGACGTCGAACATCTCGGAGGTTCGGGTGGTCAGCATCTGCATGAACTCGATGACGTCGAAGTCGTCGACGAGCGTGTCGGCCACCTCCACGAACACCGCGGCGAGCTGCTCGGTCGCGATCATGACTTTCCCTCCGCAGCGTGCCGGCTGACGCTCTCAGCCATCGGACTCGAACACTATTCTACGCGCCACCACGTCCGCGGCGACATCGTTCAGGGGTCGGTCCTCGGCATAGGCGTGAGCCCGCAGCCGCACCATCGCCTCGGCGAGGCTGACGCCGAGCTGCACCTGCACCATCCCTTGGGCCTGGTAGACGAGGAACGAGTCCTCGATGGCAGTCTCCAGCACACCGAGTGCTGAGCGCGAAATCAGCTGAGAGCGTTGCTGAGCTGCCAGCAGCGCCTTCATCGCTGCCTCGGTGAAGGCCAGGGCACGCTGCAGGGTGGCGGGGGGCAGCGGCCCGGCCTGCTCACGGAAGACGTCCAGCGCCCCCAGGCGAGCCGCGCCGACCTGGAGAGGGAAGGCGAACACGGCCCGCACCCCGAGGTCCATCGCTGCCGGGGCGTAGCCCGGCCACCGCGTGCGCGCGGGGTACGAGAGGTCCGGCGTCAGGACCGGGCGGCCGAAGGCATGGGCATCGAGGCAGGGGCCCTCGCCCAGGGTGAACTGCAGCTGCTCGATGGTCTCGCTGGCGGGGCTCGAGCAGGCAAGAACACTGAACGCCCCCTCCGCCGAGATCACGCTCATACCCACCCCGGACGCGGACAGCTCGCGGGTGGCAGCGCGACACAACCGCTGCATCCACCCCGCGAGATCGGGCTTGTCGCCGTCCTGGCCGGGCTCGTCGGCCACGACGGAGCTGACAGCGCGACGCGAGGCTGGGACAGTCACGCCGGCTCCCTTCCCAGGAATGCATCGAAGGTCTGGGCCAGACACAGCTGGATGGCCCCGATTGTAGCCCCGCACCTCAGATCCAGCGCGTGAACCAGATCCGCTGCAGCCACTCGGAGTGGGTGATCAGCTGGTCGGTCCACACCGGCCAGAACCATGCGAACGCCAGGACGACCAGCACGACGTAGGAGCCCGCGATGACGACCCCGGTCGTACGCCGAGGGCTGACCACGTCGGTCGGGCCGACCATGCTCCCGAGGGCCAACGTCAGCGCCAGCACGAGGAACGGCAGGCAGGCGATCGCATAGAAGATGAAGATCGGCCGGTCGTCGTACAACAGCCAGGGCAACCACGTCGACGCCACGCCGACGACGCCGACCCCGAAGCGCCAGTCGCGCCCGCCGAGCCAGCGGACGACCCCGAAGGCCAGGGCCACCGACCCCGCCCACCAGATCAGGGGGTTGCCGAGCAGCAGCACCTGGCGCAGGCAGGTCGAGCCCGCCGGCGCTTCGCAGCCCATGGTCCCGGGCCGGATGTCCAGCTGTGCGTCGACCCCTACGGGACGGCTCATCAGCAGCCAGCCGCCGGGCTTCGAGGCGTAGACGTGGGTGCTGTCGTTGAGGAAGTGGGAGTGGAAGGCGTAGACGTCCTGGTGGTAGTTCGCGAGCGAGCGCAGCGACTGCCACACCTCGCCCGCACCACTGGCATCGGGCTCGCTGGCCGTCGACCAGGCCAAGCCATCGCCATACGTCGTGTACTGCGTGTCGCTGAGTGTCTCCTCGTACTCCCCGGCGTTCATCATCCAGCCGGTCCAGGTGCTGACGTAGACGACGAACGCGACCATCACCAGGCTGACGAAGGCGATGGGGCCGTCGACGAGGAGCGCCTTCACCACGGCGTTCGGATGCCCGAACGACCGTCGGGCGCCGTAGTTCCACGCGGTCAGCAGCAGGCCGAACGCGGCGAGGGGGAACAGGGCCGTCCACTTGGTGCCGACGGCGAGACCGAAGCTGACACCAGCCGCCAGCAGCCATGGCCTGAGGAGAGCGCGGGTGGCGCCCTGGGCAAGCCGCGCTCGGAACCACTGTCGGTCCGCGACGACACAGTGGACCCCCAGCAGGATGAAGAAGGCGAGGAAGATGTCGAGCAGAGCGAGCCGGGACAGCACGAGCTGCAGCCCGTCCAGGGCGAGCAGGAGCCCACCGACCAGCCCGAGCGCGGTCGAGCCGGTCACGCGGCGCACGAAGCGACACATCAGCAGCACCATCAGCGAGCCCACCACGGCAGCGGCGATGCGCCAGCCGAAGGGGTCCATGCCGAAGGCCTTCTCGCCCAGCGCGATGATCCACTTCCCGACCTCGGGATGGACCACCATCGACGGGTCGTCCTGCCACAACCCGGTCGGGCTCCCGTTGAGGATCGTCTTGTCCGCGTCCTCGACGTAGGTCCGGACGTAGCCGTGGTTGAGCATCGACCACGCGTCCTTGGCGTAGTACGTCTCATCGAAGCTGAACTGGTGCGGAGTGCCGAGCTTCCACCAACGGAGGAAGAACGCCAGCCCGGTCAGCGCGAGGGCGAGCGTCCAGCCGATGAGCGGGTCCTCGGAGCGCCAGCGCGGTCGCGCACGCTCCTGCGCCGAGGGCACCTCGCTGCCCGCGGCGGTGCGCGAGAGGCCAGCGGCAGCGGGAGCGGACACGAGGCGACTCTAGAACGTCCACGTCGAGGGCCCTGACATGATCGGTCCATGCCAGACACAGGGTCCGACACCGGGTCCGCCCAGGGAGTTCTCGTGCTGGCCGCGACCCCGATCGGGCAGACCGGCGATGCCCCACCCCGGCTCGCCGCCGAGCTCGCGGCCGCCGACGTGGTCGCGGCTGAGGACACGCGCCGGCTCAAGCGGCTCACCAGCGAGCTGGGCGTCACCCTCACCGGGCGCGTCGTGTCCTACTTCGAGGGCAACGAGTCGGCCCGCACCCCCGTCCTGCTGGCGGCGCTGCTGGCGGGCGAGCGGGTGGTGCTGGTGACCGACGCGGGGATGCCCAGCGTCTCCGACCCCGGCTACCGGCTCGTCGTCGCCGCGGTCGAGCACGACATCCGGGTCACTGCGGTCCCCGGCCCGAGCGCCGTGCTGACCGCGCTCGCGGTGAGCGGACTCCCCGTCGACCGGTTCTGCTTCGAGGGCTTCCTGCCGCGCAAGGCCGGTGAGCGGAGCCGCCGGCTCTCCGGGCTGCTCCGCGAGGAGCGGACGATGGTCTTCTTCGAGGCGCCCCATCGCACCCAGGCTGCCCTCGCTGCCATGGCCGAGTCGTGGGGTGGCGACCGGGCTGCCGCCGTGTGCCGCGAGCTCACCAAGACGCACGAAGAGGTACGCCGCGGCCCGCTCGCCGACCTCGTGGCGTGGGCCGCTGAAGGTGTCCGGGGAGAGGTCACCATCGTCGTGGCGGGTGCTCTTGCACGGGCCGAGGTCGACAGCGACCCCGAGTCCCTGCGTGCCGCCGTGGCCGAGGAGGAGGCCTCGGGGGCCACCCGCAAGGAAGCGATCGCGGACGTGGCGCGCAGGTCCGGCGTCCCCAGACGAGAGGTGTACGACCTTGTCCACAGATGACTCCGCGAACGGGGCGACGAACGAGCCGACCCGCGTCCGCGCAGCGACCGAGGAGACGTCCGGGGCGCGCCGAGACCGGGAGCGCCCGCCGGCACCCGACCCGCTGCCGCTGCCCGTCGTCGACAACCACTGCCACCTTGACATCGCCGACGGGGAGTGGCTGGCGACCCGCGAGGCCATCGATCTCGCGACGAGCGTCAACGTAGGCCGCATCGTGCAGATCGGGTGCGACCTGCCGGGCGCCCGGTGGGCCGTCGCCGCGGCTGCCGAGCACCCGGAGCTGATCGCCGGGGTCGCGCTGCACCCCAACGAGGCGCCCCGCGTGGCCGACCTCGACGCAGCGATGGCGGAGATCGAGGAACTGGCCGGCGCCCACGACAAGGTGCGCGCCGTGGGAGAGACGGGACTCGACCACTTCCGGACGGGTGCCGATGGTCTCGCCGTGCAGCAGGAGAGCTTCCGGCGGCACATCGACCTCGCCAAGCGGCTCGACAAGACCTTGGTGGTCCACGACCGCGACGCCCATGCCGAGGTCCTGCAGATCCTCGATGAGGAGGGTGCGCCTGAGCGTTGGGTGATGCACTGCTTCTCCGGCGACGCGGAGTTCGCGCGCGCGTGCCTTGACCGGGGCGCGCACCTGAGCTTCGCGGGCACCATCACCTTCAAGAACGCCTCGAACATCCGCGAGGCGCTGTCCTTCGCCCCACTCCACCGGATCCTCGTCGAGACGGATGCGCCCTTCCTCGCCCCCACGCCCTACCGCGGTCGCCCCAACGCGTCCTACCTCGTGCCGCACGTCGTCCGGGCGATGGCCGAGGTCCGAGGCGACGAGCTGGAAGGTCTGTGCCACGCCCTCGACGTCAACACCGAGCAGGCCTTCGGCGGGGCCTGGTAGGAGGGGCGAGAAGGAGCACCGGAGGGCGAGACACTGGTCACTCGCCCACCCGAATTCTGCCGTTCGACTTTGAACCACCCCACCTGCCCGTTATCGTCCTGTGATTGTTGGCCGGGATCGGAAAAGATCCGCCAGCGCCCGGAGGGCGGTATGAGCCTCTCCGCGAGTCCCCCGCTCGCACCTAGGTCCGCCACCCCCGGCGGTCGGAGATGCACGTGGGCGCGCTGACGTTCCGAGGCCCGGGAAGTACGACGTTCGGAGCATCGTGCGCGCACGCATTGCACGCCTCAGCACCTCCAAAGCACTCCTGGCAACCCTCGTGGCCGCCATCGTCGTCGCCATCGGCGGCTCGACGCTGGGCTACGCAGCCCTCACCAAGTCGGTGACCTTGTCCCTCGACGGACAGACGAAGACCGTGGACGCCAGCGGCGACACCGTCGGCGACGTCCTCGCAGCCGAAGGCATCGAGATCACCGACAAGGACCGCGTCGCGCCCCCGCTCGACGAGACCGTCGACGACGGCACCCGCATCTCGGTCCACTTCGCCCGTCCGTTCGAGCTCATCGTCGACGGCGAGGAGACCACCCACTGGGTCAATGCGACCGACGTGGCCAGCGCCCTCGGCGAGGTCGGCCGCGGCTTCTCCACCTCCGACCTCTCGATGAGCCGCAACGCCACGATCTCCCGCAGCGGGACCCGCCTCGAGATCACGACGCCGAAGAACCTCGAGGTCGAGGTCGGCAAGCAGCGCGTCGAGAAGCACAAGATCACGGCGCTGACGGTGGCCGAGGTCTTCGAGGAGCTCGGCGTCAAGGTCTCCAAGCACGACGTCGTCAAGCCCCGCCTGGGCTCCGAGGTCGCCGACGGCGACAAGATCGTCCTCACCGACGTCCGCATCGTCACCAAGCGGGTCCGCAACGAGTCCGTCGACTTCACCACCGTCGAGCGCGCGGACGCCTCGATGTACGAGGGAGAGGACGAGGTCGCCCGCTCGGGTCGTCCCGGCCTGCGCGACGTCACCTACAAGCTGACCGTGCGCAACGGCAAGACCGTCGCGTCCCGGGTCGTGCGGTCCGAGGTCGTCCGCAAGCCCGTCAACGCGGTCGTCAAGGTGGGCACCAAGGACAAGCCGGAGCCCGTGAGCTCGACCAACTTCGCCGGCGGGAGCACCGTCTGGGACGCCCTCGCACAGTGCGAGTCCGGCGGCAACTGGGCGATCAACACCGGCAACGGCTATTACGGCGGCCTCCAGTTCAGCCTGGGCACCTGGCAGGCGTACGGCGGCACCGGCCTGCCCAGCAGCGCGTCGCGGGAGACCCAGATCGCGATCGCGACCAAGCTGCGCGACGCCTCGGGCGGGTACGGCGCCTGGCCGGGCTGTTCGAGCAAGCTGGGCCTGCCCCGCTGAGGACTTCGGGGGCCTCTAGGCTCTGGCACATGACAACCCCTTCCGCCGGTCCGAGGCTCCTCGGGCCGGCGGAGGTGCGAGCACTGGCCGCCGAGCTGGACCTGCGTCCGACCAAGCAGCGTGGCCAGAACTTCGTCATCGACGCCAACACCGTGCGCCGGATCGTGCGCGACTCGGGGATCGAACCGCACGACGTCGTGCTGGAGGTCGGGCCGGGTCTGGGCTCGTTGACCCTGGGCCTGCTCGAGGTCGCCCAGCGGGTGGTGGCCGTCGAGATCGACCCGTTGCTGGCCGGGCGCCTGCCGGCGACCATCGCCGAGTTCGCACCCCAGCAGGCGGGCGCCTTCGAGGTGGTGCTGGGCGACGCCATGCGGATCGAGGAGATCCCCGGCCCGCCGCCCACAGCTCTGGTCGCCAACCTGCCCTACAACGTGTCGGTGCCGGTCCTCATCCACATGCTCACCCTCCTGCCGGCGCTCGAGCGCGGGCTGGTGATGGTGCAGGCCGAGGTGGCCGACCGGCTGGCCGCCGGACCCGGGTCGAAGGTCTATGGCATCCCGTCGGTCAAGGCCGCCTGGTTCGCCGATGTGCGCCGCGCCGGCGCGATCGGGCGCAACGTCTTCTGGCCGGCGCCCAACGTCGCCTCCGGCCTGGTCGCGTGGACCCGGTGCGACCCACCGTCCACCAGTGCGACGCGCACGCAGGTCTTCACGGTGGTCGATGCAGCCTTCGCCCACCGCCGCAAGCAGATCCGCGCGGCACTGCGCCCGTTGGCCGGCTCGAGCGAAGCAGCCGAGCATGCCCTGGGGCAGGCGGGCATCGACCCGACGGCTCGCGGCGAGGTCCTGACCGTGGCCGACTTCGCCCGGATCGCCGAGGGCATGCCGTGGTGACCGCACTCCGCTCGCCGGTCTCCGTCTCGGTCCGCGCCGCCGCGAAGATCAACCTGCACCTCGGCGTGGGCGCGGTGCGCGCCGACGGTTTCCACCCCCTCGACACCGTCTACCAGGCGATCGGGCTCTACGACGACGTCACGATGACCGCCCATCACCACACGGGGATCGTCCTCGAGACGGCCGACTACATCGACCCCGCAGACATCCCCTCGGCCTCGGAGAACATCGCCATCCGCGCGTTGGATCTGGTCCGCGCGCACTCCGGCCGCGACGGCCACGAACGCCTCGACCTCATCAAGTCGATCCCCGTGGCCGGCGGGATGGCAGGGGGCTCGGCCGACGCCGCAGCGACGCTGCTGGCCTATGACCGACTGCACGGCTGTGGACTGTCCGACGAGGTGCTCCTCGAGCTCGCGGCCGAGCTGGGAAGCGACGTCCCGTTCTCCTTGGTCGGGGGTACGGCGCGTGGTCGCGGCCGCGGTGAGCTGGTGCAACCCCTCGACGACCAGGGCACGTGGTGGTGGGTCGCCGTGCCGTCGAGGCTCGGCTTGTCGACGCCGGACGTCTACCGGCACTTCGACCGTCTCTTCCCCCACGCGCTGGCCGAACCGGCCGAACCCGCCGACCTGCTGTCCGCGCTGGCCAGCGGCGAGCCGCTCCGGCTGGCTCGCACCCTGCACAACGACCTCCAGGGGCCGGCGATCGACCTGCGCCCGGACCTCGGCATCCTGATCGAGCGGGGTGAGAGGGAGGGCGCTCTGCGCGGCCTCGTCTCGGGCTCCGGCCCGACCTGCATCTTCCTGTGCGACTCCCTCGACGGGGCACATGCGGTCGTCGCCGGCCTGCGTGGCGCAGGGCACGACGTCGTACTCATCGCGAACGGCCCTGTGGCCGGCGCACACTTCCTGGAGCTTCCCTGATGGCCAACCTGATCAACCTCGAAAAGGTCTCCAAGGCCTACGGCATCCGACCGTTGCTGAGCGAGGTCTCGCTCGGCATCAGTGTCGGGGAGCGCATCGGCATCGTCGGTCGCAACGGCGACGGCAAGACCACCCTGCTCGAGGTGATGACTGGCCTCGAGGAGCCCGACGCCGGCCGGGTCTCGATGAACCGTGGCGTCGAGATCGGCTACCTCCACCAGGGCGACGAGCTTGTCGACACCCACTCCGTGCGCGAGGCCG
>NZ_JAOPXV010000168.1 GCF_025964975.1 Nocardioides sp. | reverse complement strand
CTGGGCGAGACCTACGGTCTGATCGTCTACCAGGAGCAGGTCATGGCGATCGCCCAGAAGCTCGCGGGCTACTCGCTCGGACAGGCGGACATCCTGCGCCGGGCGATGGGCAAGAAGAAGAAGGAGGAGCTGGACAAGCAGTTCGCCGGCTTCTCCGCGGGCATGACCGAGCGCGGCTACAGCCATGGGGCGATCAAGGCGCTGTGGGACACGCTGCTGCCCTACTCCGACTATGCCTTCAACAAGGCCCACTCCGCCGCCTACGGCCTGGTGTCCTACTGGACGGCCTACCTCAAGGCCAACTACCCCGCCGAGTACATGGCCGCGCTGCTCACGTCCACCAAGGACGACAAGGACAAGTCGGCGATCTACCTCAACGAGTGCCGGCGCATGAAGATCCAGGTGCTGCCGCCCGACGTCAACGAGTCGGCCAGCGACTTCACCCCGGTCGGCCACGACATCCGCTTCGGCCTGACCGCGATCCGCAACGTCGGCGCCAACGTCGTCGACGGCATCGTCGCCGCGCGCGCCGAGCACGGCCGCTACGAGTCGTTCGACGACTTCCTGAGCAAGGTCCCCGCGGTGGTCTGCAACAAGCGGGTGATCGAGTCGTTGATCAAGGCCGGCGCGTTCGACGAGCTCAAGCACCGCCGCCGCGCCCTGGTCGCGATCCACGAGAACGCCATCGACCAGTACATCGACATCAAGAAGAACGAGGCGATCGGCCAGGACTCGCTCTTCGGCGGGCTGGACGAGGCTGATGGTGGCTTCGGTGTCAACGTCGTGGTCCCCGACATCGACGACTGGGACAAGACGACCCTGCTCGGCCACGAGCGCGAGATGCTCGGGCTCTATGTCTCCGACCACCCGCTGCTCGGTCTCGAGCACGTGCTCCAGGTGGGCACCGACTGCTCCATCGGTCAGCTGATGCTCGACGAGGAACGCCCCCACGGGACGACCCTGACGATCAGCGGCCTGGTGACCAGCGTGCAGCGCAAGATGACCAAGAAGGGCGACTCCTGGGCGACCGTGACCCTGGAGGACCTCGACGGTGCCATCCAGGTGCTGCTCTTCCCCAGCGCCTATCAGCTCGCTTCGTCCTACCTTGTCGAGGACGCGATCATCCGGGTCAAGGGGCAGCTCTCCCGAGACAAGGACCAGCCTGAGCTCCGAGCCCAGGAGATCACCGTCCCTGACCTCTCCGACGGCCCGTCCGGCCCGGTCTCGGTCAACCTGCCCCAGACCCGGATCAACCCGGCGGTCGTGGACAGCCTCAAGGACGTGCTGGCGACCCACCCCGGTGTCACCGAGGTGTTGCTGAACGTCCGGATGCGCGACAAGACGATCGTGCTGAAGGTGGGGGACCACCATCGGGTGACCCCGTCGCCGGCACTGTTCGCCGACCTGAAGCAGCTGTTGGGGCCCGGGTGCCTCGCCGGATGAGCCGGATGGGCCGGATGGGCGACCGGCGGGGTGCTGCCGTGCAGGCCGTTGGATTCGTGCTGGCCTTCGCCGTGGTGGGCGCCGTGGCGGGTGTCGTCTGGGAGCTCCTGTGGGACGCACCGGACGGCCTCGTCTTCGAGGGCAAGTGGTATCTCGAACCCGCCGGGCCGGACTACGCGTTCTCGGGCACGGGCTGGTACGTCGTCGTCGCCCTCGTCGCCGGCAGCCTCACGGCGCTGGCCCTCGGGTGGCTGTGGCCGCGACACGAGCTCGTCAGCCTGGCCGCCATGGTGGTCGGCTCGACGCTGGCCGGCTGGGTGATGTTCAAGGTGGGGCATGCGCTCGGCCCACAGGATCCACAGCTCCTCGCCGCGGGCAAGGAGGACCTGAGCACCCTTCCCAGTGAGCTGTCGGTGGTCGGTGCGGGGGACGACCCGCGGTTGCACATCTTCGACTCGAGCGCCTTCGTGGCGTTCCCGGTGGGCGCCATGACGGCGGCGGTCTTCCTCTTCCTGGCGATGTCGGGTCGCCGGGCGGCCCAGTCGTCCGATGATCGCCCGAGCACGTCCGACAACCCCTACGCTGGATAGGCTCCAGCCGTCTCGCATCCAGCTTCACTACACGGGGGTCCCCATGTCCAACACCACACCGCCCGGCTCCGACGGGCCCGAGTACCTCGAGTCGTCGGCGGGTTCGCCCGTCGAACGACCGGCCACTTCCGCCGACAACCGCAAACGGATCATCGCGCTGGGCGGTCTCGCTGGTGTGCTGGCGCTGGGCGGCGGAGCGGTGTGGGCAGCGAGCTCCTTCCTCGGCACCGGCGCACAGCCGGCCGAGGCACTGCCCGCCGGTACGCTCGGCTATGTCAGCGTCGACCTGGACCCCAGCGGGGGCCAGAAGGTCGAGGCCATCCAGACGCTGCGCAAGTTCCCGGCCTTCAAGGACGAGATCAACCTCGACACCGACGACGACCTGCGTGAGCGCCTGTTCGAGGAGATCACCGACTCCGGTGAGTGCGAGGGCCTCGACTACAAGGCCGACGTCGAGCCGTGGCTGGGATCGCGCGCCGCGCTGGCCGCCGTCGACACCGGCGATGACACACCCTCCCCGGTCGGGGTCGTGCAGGTCACCGACGCGAGCGGGGCCGAGGACGGTCTGGCCAAGCTCGTCGAGACGTGCGGTGGTCCCGACGAGACCAGCACCGGCGGCTGGGTCGTCGCGGGGGACTGGGTCGTGATCGCAGAGACCGAGGCCATCGCCCAGAAGGTCGTGGACGCGACCGAGAAGGGGTCCCTGGCCGACGACGACGGCTTCGCCAAGTGGACGGGTGAGGCAGGGGGCGACGGCATCATGTCGTTCTACGTCGCTGCTGCGGCTGCTGACTACCTCGGTGACGTCCTTGCCAGTCCCGGGATGGGCATGATCCCCGGGGCGGGTGTCCTCTCCGGAATGGACCCGATGAGCCCGGAGGGCCTGACCGAGACGGCCCCGTCCGAGGTTCCGGAGGAGCTCCAGAAGGTGCTCGACAACTTCGACGGTGCCGCTGCGACGGTGCGGTTCGAGGACGGCGCACTCGAGGTCGAGTACGCCGCGTCCAACTACCAGCCCGAACTGACCAAGCACTTCACTAACGAGGCCGGCGTCGAGCTGCTGGGTAGGCTGCCGGACGACACTGTTGCGGCGTTCGCGCTCGGCTTCGAGCCCGGCTGGGTCGACGGCATGATCGACTACTTCGCGTCCGTGATGCCCGAGTCCGAGGGCATGAGTGTCGAGGAGATGATCGCCGAGGCCGAGACTGCGACCGGCCTGGAGCTGCCCGAGGACGCCGAGACGCTCACGGGCGAGGGCATCGCAGTGTCTCTCGGCGGTGGCATCGACGTGGACGCCTTCACCAACGGCGGCCCCGGCGAGCTTCCGCTCGGAGTCACGATCGACGGCGACGCCGACGACATCCAGGCGGTGCTCGACAAGCTCAAGGACGCAGCCGGACCGGAGGTCGCGCCCTACCTCGAGGTCACCGAGGCCGACGGCCATGCCGTCATCGCGCTCAACGACGACTACCGCGGCAAGCTCGACTCAGGCGGCTCCCTCGGCGACACGGGCGTCTACAAGGACGTCGTCGAGAGCGACGAGGCGCAGAACGTGATGTTCGTCAACTTCAACGCCGACGACGACTGGCTGACCAGGATTGCCGAGAGCGATCCCGAGATCAGCGAGAACCTCGACCCGTTGGCTGCCTTCGGCGTCAGCCAGTGGATCGACGGCGACACGATTCACGGCCTGTTCAAGCTGACCACGGACTGAGGTCTGCTGCTCACCGGCCGATCGGGGCCGTGATCGCTTCGGTGGTCGCGACCAGGTCGGCCGGTGCCAGCTCCAGGTCCAGCCCGCGACGACCGGCAGACACGAAGACCGTGGCGTGCTGGAGGATCGACTCGTCCAGGACGGTCCGGTGGGGTTTCCTCTGCCCCAGCGGCGAGATGCCGCCTGCGACGTACCCCGTGGCGCGCTCGGCGGCAGCAACGTCCGCCATCACCGCCTTGCGGCCGCCCAGCACACGCGCCAGGGCCTTCAGGTCGAGCGACCCTGCCACCGGCACCAGGGCGACCACCAGCGTGCCGTCCAGGTCCGCGACCAGCGTCTTGAACACCCGCCCCGGTTCGACGCCCAGCGCCTCTGCAGCCTCCAAGCCGTAGGACGCCGCGCGCGGGTCGTGTGCATAGTGGCGCAGCTCGAACGCGATCCCGGCCGCCGTCAGCACCAGGGTCGCCGGGGTGCCCGAGTTCCGCTTCTTGGCCACCGGGACGACTAGTTGGGCGACCAGGCGGTGCGGGCCACGTCCGTGGCCGGCAGCGAGGGGATGACGTTGATCGCCCGCAGCTCCTCGCGCAGCAACTGGGTGACGAGCTCGAGCCGCGCGTGGGGGCTCTCGGCCTCCAGTAGTGCCTGACGCTCGGCCATCGGCAACGGTGCCACGGCGGCGAGCGTCCAGGACAAGTTGCCGGGGTCGCGCGGAAGGCTGCCTTCGAAGGTCGTGCCCTGCATCTCGCTCACGGCCGCGCGGTAGGCGGTGAAGGTCGCCCTGGCGCGGTCGTGCAGGGCAGCGGTCCCGTCGTGGGGCTCGTCGGGGGAGTCGGTGACGGCGCCCTGCGCGAACCCGGCCGACGTCTCGAGGCCGCCCAGGACGATCCGGTCGCGAGCGGTCGCCACGATCTCGAACGAACCGTCCTCGTTGCTCTCCACCTCGTTGAGCTGCATGCGCACGCCGACGCGGTAGAGCGACTGGGCACCGTGGTCGCCGACCTCGTAGCCCTCCCGGATGGCGACCGTCCCGAAGACCCGGTCCGCCGGGTCCGGGACGCTCAGCAGGTGCTGCACCAGGGCGCGATAACGGTCCTCGAAGACGTGGAGGGGCAGCGTGACCCCGGGAAACAGCACGGTGTTGAGCGGAAACATCGGCAGGGTTTCGGTCACGGTGCCAACCTAACGCGGACCTGGACGTGTCCACTGCCGGTCGGCGTTGCGGGGTCGTGCGCGGTGACTCCCTAGGATCGGACCATGGATGAGAGCGGTACGCCGACGCGGATGCGCCGGATCGACCTGAGGGCAGCCGATGCCGGCACCCTCGACTACCGCGCGGTCGTGCCGCGCGCCGAGTTCGACGTCGAGGCCGCCACCCATGCCGTCATCCCGATCATCG
Source organism: Nocardioides sp. (assembly GCF_025964975.1). Taxonomy (GTDB): domain Bacteria; phylum Actinomycetota; class Actinomycetes; order Propionibacteriales; family Nocardioidaceae; genus Nocardioides. Next base: position 3,298 of record NZ_JAOPXV010000168.1, on the reverse strand, counting down.
AGGCGGTTCGCACCCGCGGAGTGGACGCGATCCGGGAGTACTCCCAGCAGTTCGACGGCGTCGACCGCGAGGACATCGCCGTACCCAAGGACGCGCTCACCCGGGCGCTCGACGAGCTGGACCCCCAGGTCCGCGCCGCCCTCGAGGAGGCCGTCCGTCGCCTGCGCGCCACCTGTTCTGCGGAGCTGGAGGCTGACGTCACCACGCGGCTGGGGGACGGCGCGATCGTCACCCACCGCAAGGTCCCGGTGGACAGGGTCGGGCTCTACGTGCCGGGGGGACTCGCGCCGCTGGTCTCCAGCGTCGTGATGAACGTCGTGCCAGCGCAGGTCGCGGGCGTCCGGTCGATCGCCCTGAGCAGCCCGCCGCAGAAGAACTCCGGCGGACTGCCCGAGCCCACCATCATGGCGGCGTGCGCGCTGCTCGGTGTCGACGAGGTGTATGCAGTAGGCGGAGCCCAGGCGATCGCGATGTTCGCCCACGGTGCGGGCCCCTGCCGGCCCGTCGACCTGGTTACCGGGCCGGGCAACATCTACGTCGCGGCAGCGAAGCGGGTGCTGCGCGGCGTGGTCGGGATCGACTCCGAGGCCGGTCCGACCGAGATCGCGATCCTGGCCGACGACTCGGCGGATGCCGCCTACGTGGCAGCTGACCTGATCAGCCAGGCCGAGCACGACCCGATGGCCGCGTCCGTGCTGGTGACCGATTCCCTCGCGCTGGTCGACGAGGTCGACCTCGAGCTGGACAAGCAGGTGTTCGCCACGCGGCACACCGCTCGCATCCAGACGGCGTTGGCCGGACGGCAGTCCGCGATCGTGATCGTCGACGACGTCGAGCAGGGTCTGGACGTGGTCAACGCCTACGCCGCCGAGCACCTGGAGATCCACACGCGCAACGCCCGGGAGGTGGCGGCTCGCGTCCGCAACGCCGGCGCGATCTTCGTCGGCTCCTTCGCGCCAGTCTCTCTCGGTGACTACTGCGCAGGCTCCAACCACGTGCTGCCGACCGCGGGCTGCGCGTGTCACAGCAGCGGCCTGTCGGTGCGGGCGTTCCTCAAGTCGGTGCACGTCATCGACTACAGCCGCGAGGCGCTGGCCGAGGTCGCCGAGCACGTCGTCACGCTCGCTGAGGCGGAAGACCTTCCCGGGCACGGCCAGGCCGTCGCGGTGAGGTTCGACCCCCGCAACTCGCCGGGGGAGCCGACGTGAGCTTCCCACCTATCCGCGAGGAGCTGCGCGGGATCGAGCCGTACGGCGCACCGCAGCTCTCGCTCGAGCAGGCCCCCGTCCAGCTCAACGTCAACGAGAACCCCTACGGGCCCTCCGCAGCCGCCGCGGCGGACATCGCGACCGCCGTGGCCCGCGCCGCGATGACGCTGAACCGCTACCCCGACCGCGAGTTCACCGAGCTGCGGGAGGGGCTCGCGGCATACCTCAACAGCTCCGGTGGCAGCGGGATCACCCCGGAGATGGTGTGGGCGGCCAACGGTTCCAACGAGGTGATGCTGCAGATCCTGCAGGCCTTCGGCGGGCCGGGGCGGACGGCGCTGAGCTTCGCCCCGACGTACTCGATGTATCCCGAATATGCCCGGGACGCCATGACCGACTGGGTGGTCGGCCACCGTGCCGAGGACTTCTCCCTCGACCTCGACGCCGCCCGCGACCTGGTCCACCGGACCCGGCCCAGCGTGGTGCTCCTGCCCTCACCCAACAACCCCACCGGCACGGCGTTGCCGCCCGAGGCGGTCTCGATGCTCTGCGATGCGGCCGGCGACGGCATCGTGGTCGTGGACGAGGCGTACGGCGAGTTCCGCAGGTCGGGCACGCCCAGTGCACTGGAGCTTCTGCCGAGGCACCGCAACCTCGTGGTGAGCCGCACGATGAGCAAGGCCTTCGCCCTGGCCGGCGCCCGGCTCGGCTATCTCGCCACAGACCCGGCGATCTGCGACGCGATCCGGGTGGTGCGGCTGCCCTACCACCTCTCCGCCGTCACTCAGGCGACCGCGCTGGCTGCGTTGCGCCACGCCCCCGAGCTGCTGGGACGCGTCGACGACCTCCGAGGCGAGCGCGACCGCACGGTGGCGTGGCTCCGCGAGCAGGGACTCGAGGTCGCTGACAGCGACGCCAACTTCGTGCTCTTCGGCAGGTTCGCCCACCGGCACGCGGTCTGGCAGGGTCTGCTGGGTCACGGCGTGCTGATCCGCGAGACCGGTCCCGACGGCTGGCTGCGCGTGTCCGTCGGCACCGCCGAGGAGATGACCGCATTCAAGAGCGCACTGACCATCGTCATGAACACCGAACCGATGAGGGACAACACATGAGCCGTACAGCCAGCATCGAACGGACCACGAGTGAGTCGAAGATCCGGCTCGAGCTCGAACTCGACGGCACCGGGCGTTCGGAGGTCGCCACCGGTGTCGGGTTCTACGACCACATGCTCACCGCCTTCGCGCGGCACTCACTGGTCGACCTCACTGTGCGTGCCGACGGCGACACCCACATCGATGCCCACCACACGGTCGAGGACACGGCGATCGTGCTCGGGCAGGCGCTGCGTAAGGCACTGGGCGACAAGACCGGCATCCGTCGCTTCGGCGACGCCACCGTGCCGCTGGACGAGGCGCTCGTGCAGGCCGTGGTCGACGTGTCGGGTCGTCCCTACTGCGTCCACACCGGCGAGCCCGAGGGCCAGGTCTACGTCGCGATCGGCGGCCTGGACGGCGCGGCCTACCAAGGCTCACTGACCCGACACGTGTTCGAGACGATCTCCTTCCACGCGCACCTGGCGCTGCACGTCCGCGTGCTCGCCGGCCGCGACCCGCACCACCTCGTCGAAGCGCAGTTCAAGGCGTTCGCGCGTGCCTTCCGTGACGCCATCGCGCTGGACCCGAGGGAGCAGGGAGTGCCGTCGACGAAGGGGACGTTGTGAGCAGCGTCGTCGTCCTCGACCACGGCTCCGGCAACCTCCGCTCTGTCGTACGCGCGGCAGAGCGGGCGGGCGCCGACGTGGTCCTGACCAGCGACTTCCAGGCCGCTCTCGACGCCGACGGGCTCATCGTTCCGGGCGTCGGTGCCTTCGCTGCGTGCATGGCGGGGCTGCGTGCTGTGAAGGGTGATCGCATCATCGGTCGCCGCCTGGCCGGTGGACGACCGGTGCTGGGCATCTGTGTCGGCATGCAGATCCTCTTCGGCCGTGGTGTGGAGCACGGGGTCGAGACCGAGGGGTGTGACGAGTGGCCCGGGACGGTGTCCAGGCTCGAGGCCCCCGTCGTGCCGCACATGGGCTGGAACACCGTGGA
>NZ_JAOPXV010000123.1 GCF_025964975.1 Nocardioides sp. | reverse complement strand
GGTGATGTGTCCCGGCTTCGGCGGCTCGTAGAGGAGAACGACGCGGTCGAGGTGGTCGTCGGACTCCCCCGCTCCCTGTCCGGGGGAGAAGGCCCCGCTGCGGCCAAGGTGCGCGAGTTCGCGGCCGTGTTGGCTCGGCAGATTGCGCCCGTACACGTCAGACTGTGTGATGAGCGACTGACCACCGTGTCGGCGGAGTCCATGCTCCGCGACCGTGGTCGCAAGGGACAGGACCGGCGATCTGTGGTCGACATGGCAGCCGCCGTACTCATCCTGCAGAACGCATTGGACACCGAACGCGCGAGTGGCACCGCGCCTGGAGAGATCGTCGAGGTCGAGCAGTGAGTGAAGAGAGCGCCGTCGAGGATGACGGCTACTACGAGGGCGGTGCACGACGCGCGAAGAAGAAGCGCGGTGTCTCCGGCTGCCTGGCGGTGCTGGTCGCCCTTGCCGTGCTCGTGGTCCCCTCCTACTTCGCCGTGACCAAGGGCGTCGAGTGGATCAAGGACCAGACCTCGACCTCGGAGGACTTTCCCGGCCCCGGCAAGGGCAAGGTGACCTTCGAGGTCAAGGAGGGTGACGCAGTCGCCGCCATCGGTCGCAACCTCAAGGCCGAGGGCGTCGTCGCTTCGGTACAGTCCTTCCTCGACGCGGCCGCTGCCGACCCGGACTCCTCCGGGATCCAGGTGGGGTTCTACGAGCTGAAGAAGGAGATGCCGGCCGAGGATGCGCTCGACGTGCTGCTCGACCCGGGCAACCAGGTCAAGAGCGTCGTCACCGTCCCGGAAGGTCTGCGGGTGGAGGACACGATCACGCTGTTGGCCGAGAACACCGAGTGGGGGGAGGCGAAGTGGAACGCCGCGCTCAAGGACGTCGGTGCGCTGGGCCTGCCCGACTACGCCGAGGGCAACGCGGAGGGCTACCTGTTCCCGGCGACGAACGAGATCAGTCCGAAGGACATGCCCCAGGACATCCTGGCCAAGATGGTCGACCGCTGGCGTCAAGCAGCTGAGGAGGCCGGTCTCGAGGAGGCCGCGGCCGAGCTGGGCAAGACGCCCGCCGAGCTGATGGTCATCGCCTCGCTCGTCGAGGCCGAGGGCCGTGGCGACGACATGCCCAAGATCGCACGCGTCATCTACAACCGGCTCGACGGACCTGGCGACCAGGGTGGGACCAACGGGCGGTTGCAGATCGACGCCAGCGTCAACTACGGCCTCGACCAGGAGCTCGGGGTGGCGCTGACCACCGAGCAGCTCGCGCAGGACACGCCGTACAACACCTACACGAGGGTGGGTCTGCCGCCGACGCCGATCGAGGCGCCGGGTGACGACGCCATCGCCGCCGCTGCCGACCCGGAGGAGGGTGGCTGGTACTACTACGTCACGGTGGACCTGGCGACCGGCGAGACGAAGTTCGCCGAGACCTACGACGAGTTCCTGGCCTACAAGGACGAGTACACCCAGTACTGCACCACGTCCGACGCGTGCTGATGGAGCGCCGGTGCGGGGTGCTGGGTGACCCGATCGCTCACTCCCTCTCGCCGATCCTCCATCAGGCGGGCTATGACGTGCTGGGCCTGGACTGGGAGTACGCCGCCCACCGCGTCGGCTCCGGTGGGCTCCCTGCCTTCGTGGACGGCCTGCGCCAGGACCCCGCCGGCAGCTGGCGCGGGCTCTCCCTCACGATGCCGCTCAAGCGCGAGGCCGTGCCGCTGGTCGACGAGCTGACCGAGCGGGCCAGGCTCGCCCGTGCCGTCAACACGATCGTCCTCCAGGACGATCGCCTGCTCGGGGACAACACCGACATCCCCGGGGCGATCGCGGCGATCCGGGAACGCACGTCGGCACCACTCGCGACCGCGGTGATCATCGGCGGCGGCGCCACCGCGACGTCCGTCGGGCTGGCGCTGGCCGACCTGGGCGTACGCCGACTGGAGATCATCGCCCGCTCGACCGAGCGCGCCTTCGAGGCCGTCGAGACCGTGGCCGGACATCCCGGTCGACCGGAGGTCACCGCACGGCGGCTCGACGAGCTGTCCGCGCTGGCGGTCGACCTGGTGGCGTCCACGATCCCGCCGGATGCCCAGGACGCGCGCCTTGTGGCGGCGTGCAGCGACGTACCCGTCGTCTTCGAGGTGGTCTACCACCCGTGGCCGACGCCCCTGGCTGCCTCGGTCGGCGACCGGGTGCTGGTGGGCGGTCTCGACCTGCTGGTCCACCAGGCAGCCGTGCAGTTCGAGCTGTTCACCGGCAAGCCCGCGCCCGTGGCTGCGATGCGCGCCGCCGGCGAGCGGGCACTGGCGGAGCGGACGTCGCCATGAGTCTCCTCGGCGCCATCGTGGCGAGCTGCCTGTGCGGAGTGCTCGGACTCCTCGTGCCGCGGCTCATCGCAGCCGTCCCCGAGCCTGAGCCCGACCTCGAGTCCGAGTCCGAGTCCGACGACCTCGAGCCGGAACCGGCACAGGATGTTGCCGACAAGCAGTTGTACGTCGACATCGCGGCTGGACCTCGGCTGGCACCGGGCAGCGCTGCGGCCTCCGCGATCGTCGGCGTCCTGATCGGTGCGGTCGTCGGACTCGACTGGTCGCTGCTCTTCCTGGTCCCCCTGGTGCCCGTCGGCGTCGCCCTCGCGCTCATCGACTGGCGGACCCGACTCCTGCCCACGTGGATCATCAAGCGGACCTACATCACGCTGATCCCGCTGGTCGTCATCGCCGCACTGGCGAGCGGCGAGCCGCGGCTCCTGCTCCAACGAGCAGCAATCGGCTGGGCCGTCCTCGGGGGCTACTACTTCCTCTCGTGGCTGGTCTACCCGCGCGGGATGGGGTACGGCGACGTCCGCCTCAGCGGGATCCTCGGGATCGCCCTGGGCTACCTCGGTTTCGGCGAGATCGTGATCGGTGCCATGTCGGGGTTGCTCCTCGGAGCCGTGGGCGGCGTCCTGCTGAGCGTGTTGAAGGTCGTCGACAGGAAGCACAACCCGTTCGGTCCCTGGATGCTGGTCGGAGGGGTGGTGGGCATCGTCCTCGGCCCTGTCTATGCCGCGTGGGCCTGGGGCAATCTCGCCGGCTGACGGCGACAACCTGCGGCCGCCGCTCGCGTGAAAGACTGCGCCAATGCTGCGTTGGCTCACCGCGGGCGAGTCCCACGGCCCCTCCCTGGTCGCCATCCTCGAGGGGATGCCGGCTCACGTCCAGATCACCACCTCGGACATCTCCGAAGCGCTCGCGCGACGCCGGCTCGGCTACGGCCGGGGCGCCCGGATGAAGTTCGAGGCCGACGAGGTCACGATCACCGGCGGCGTCCGCCACGGCGAGACCATGGGCGGCCCGGTCGCGATCCAGGTGGGCAACACCGAGTGGCCCAAGTGGGAGAAGGTGATGTCGGCCGACCCCGTCGACCCCGCCGAGCTCGACGCGCTCGCCCGCAACGCCGCCCTGACCCGGCCGCGACCCGGGCACGCCGACCTGGTCGGCATGCAGAAGTACGACTTCGAGGAGGCCCGACCGATCCTTGAGCGTGCCTCCGCCCGCGAGACCGCGGCGCGGGTCACCCTCGGCCGCGTCGCGAGCAACTTCCTCCGCCAGTCCGTCGGTGCCGAGGTCGTCAGCCACGTGGTCGAGCTGGGCGGCGTACGCGCCCCGGCCGGCTCGGTCCCGGAGCCGGGGGACGTGGAGCGTCTCGACGCAAACCCGGTGCGCTGCCTGGACCCCGACGCAGCGGCGGCGATGGTCGAGCGCATCGACCGAGCCCACAAGGACGGTGACACCCTCGGCGGGATCGTCGAGGTCGTCGTCCACGGCCTCCCGCCGGGGCTCGGATCCCACGTGCACTGGGACCGACGGCTCGACGCGCGCCTCGCCGGAGCGCTCATGGGCATCCAGGCCATCAAGGGCGTCGAGGTCGGCGACGGGTTCGAGACCGCGCGCACCCCCGGCTCCCTGGCGCACGACGAGATCGTCTCCACCGAGGGGGGCCTGCGGCGTACGTCCGGTCGCTCCGGCGGCACCGAGGGCGGCATGTCCACCGGCGAGGTCCTTCGTGTCCGCGCCGCCATGAAGCCCATCGCCACCATCCCCAGGGCGCTGAAGACGGTCGACGTCGTCACCGGCGAGGAGACCGTCGCCCACCACCAGCGCTCCGACGTCTGCGCGGTCCCCGCGGCCGGCATCGTCGCCGAGGCAATGGTGGCCCTGGTGCTCGCCGACGCCGTCCTGGAGAAGT
>NZ_JAOPXV010000119.1 GCF_025964975.1 Nocardioides sp. | reverse complement strand
CACGACGCTGCGCACCTTCAGCAACGTCGGCACCAACTCGACGTACACCCAGTACACCCACAGCCTGCTCGCCCACAAGGGCAAGGCCGTGACCGTGAAGCTGCTCATGAACGAGGACTCCTCGCTCAAGACCAGCTTCGTCGTCGACGACACCGCCGTCAGCGTCAGCTGACACGAAGACGCGCGGACATCGCTCGCCGCTGCCCCACGCTCCCCCGGCGTGGGGCAGCGGCGATTTCCGACCCATGTCCTTGCGTCTACGCCTCGCCCGGATGTCACACTCACCTGGCGGAGAGCCTGTACGACGCAGCTGGCGGACAGCAGGGCCTGGAGAGGCTGGCCGAGGCGCGGCACGGGCGCGTGATGGATGACGCGGTCGTCAGCCGCGCCTTCAGCCACGGATTCGATCCTCACCACACCGTGAGGCTCGCTGCCTACTGGGGCGAGGCCCTTGGCGGACCCGCGGGCTTCACCTCGCAGTACGAGGGCCACGACGTACGCCGCCTGGCACTGCCCGAGGTCGGCGGGTCGATGTCCACCCTGCAGTCTGCCGCCCTACGTTCCGAGGCCCGCATCGCACTCCTGGACCTGGACCTCGGCAGGTTCGGCGACGGGATGACCCTGATCGCGCCGTTGACCCGGGCGGGTGTCGGGCGTGGGGCACGAAGGTTGGGTTGAACGTAACCGCCTTGTCGAGCTCGCCGCAGATGCCGCGACGGCGTCCACCAGCGGGTGCTGGTGCTGGTCGCGGACGGTGGACATACCGAAACTCTACGGACGAATGGGAACGTATGTTCGAGTCATCCACAGGTGCTCCCCAAGACGTCCGCCCCAGATGGCCCGCTCCCCTGCATCGAGCGAGTCCCGCCGCGACCTAGATCCCGAGCGAGGTCGTCCACTGTGTCAGCAGCCTGGCGAGACGAGCGCGCTCGATGTCGGAGAAGCCCTCGAGCAACCGATCCTCGTTCGCGACGTGCCGCTCCACCACCTCCTCGACAAGGACGAGACCTTCGGAGGTGAGCGCGATGCGGCGTACGCGCCCGTCATGCTCGACCCTCTCCCGCGTGACGAGTCCTGATGCTGCGAGACGGTCGACGCGCTTGGTCACCGTGCCCGACGTGATCATGGTGCTCTCGGCGAGCTGGCCCGGCGTGAGCGCGAAGGGCTGACCTGATCGCCGCAACGCCGCGAGCACGTCAAAGTCCCCGTCGCTCAGCCCGGCGGCTTCGAAGACCGGGCGCAGCTCCGCATGCAGGGCATTGGCAAGGCGGTGCAGCCTCCCGATGACACCCATGGCCCTGGTGTCGAGGTCCGGGCGCTCGCGGGACCACTGCTGCTGGATCCGGCCGACGTGGTCAAGGCCCTCGCTCATGCGATGGAACATATCTTCCAGCGAAGATATTGTCTCTTCCGTGGAAACGATTCTGACCCACCGCTTCGGGATGGTCCTCCTGACAGCCGTCGCGCCTGCGGCCTGGGGTACGACCTACATCGTCACCGAGATGTTCCTGCCCCCGGACCGGCCGCTCTTCTCGGCGGTCGTCCGCGCGCTTCCGGTCGGCCTCGTCCTGCTCGCCTGGCGCCGCCAGCTCCCGAGCGGCAGCTGGTGGTGGAAGGCAGTGGTGCTCGGCCTGGTCAACATCGCGCTGTTCTTCCCCCTCATCTTCGTCTCCGCCTACTACCTCCCGGGCGGCCTCGCCTCCACCGTCCAGGCAACGTCCCCACTGGCGGTGATGGGGGTTGCGTGGCTCCTCATCGGTGAGCGTCCGGGCGGCACCCGCGTCCTGGCCGCGATCATCGGCCTCGGAGGCGTCACCCTGCTGGTGCTGCGGAGCCCGGACGGCGTCACCGCGGTGGGTCTGGCGGGCGCGGTGGCCTCGGTGCTCGTCAGCGCGGTCGGCTTCGTGCTGATCAAGCGCTGGACCCCACCGGTGGACATGATCACGCTCGTCTCGTGGCAGCTTGTCGTCGGCGGGGTCGTGCTCCTCCCCGCCGCGCTCATCGTGGAAGGCGCACCACCGGCCGTCGACCTGACCGCTGTGCTCGGCTACACGTGGATCGCGGTCGTCGGGACCGGATTGGCCTTCGTCTGCTGGTTCACGGGACTGCGCGCCATGCCCGCAGGCGCCGTCTCCCTCATCGGACTCCTCAACCCGGTGGTGGGTACGACGCTGGGCGTCGCGTTCGCCCACGAGGTGTTCGGCTCCGTGCAGGCGCTCGGTGTGCTGCTCGTCCTCGGCGCGGTCGTTCTCGGTCAACGCGGAGCGCGCCCCGTCTCGGCACCGGTTGAAGAGCGCCCGGAGCATCCGGCGACAATGACGAGGTGAGTGGACCAGTCGCGGAGGACGCACCGAGAGCGCCCTTCCGCTTCCGCGACATCGCCCTTCCCGCCTACGGACCCTCCGTGGTCAACGCGATCGGACACGGTGCCGTGCTCCCGGTCCTCGCCCTGCGGGCCCGCGAGCTGGGGGCCGACGTGTCCACGGCCGCCTTCGTCGTGGCGCTGCTGGGCATCGGCAGCCTGTTGGCCTCGCTGCCGGCCGGGGCCCTTGTTGCCAGGATCGGGGAGCGCCGTGCACTCACCACGGTGGGGTCACTGGACGCGGTCGCCATGGCTGCCGCCGCCCTCACCGACTCGGTGCTCGCCCTGGGTCTGGCGGTGATGTTCAGCGGGATGACGTGGACCATCTTCCTGATGGCGCGCCAGGGCTACCTCATCGACGTGGTCCCTTTCGCCTTCCGCGCCCGGGCCATGTCGGGGCTCGGGGGGTCGATGCGCATCGGCGTGCTGATCGGGCCGTTGATCGGGGCAGGCCTCATCCACCTCGGCGAGCTGACGTGGGTGTTCTGGCTCGCTGCCGCGACGGCGCTCGTCTCGGCCCTGATGGCACGCTCCATGGCCGACTACGGCTCCGAGCACCGTGGCAGCACGCCGCACGCCTCTGTCGTCTCGGTGCTCAAGGCGCACCGCAGGACCCTGCTGACGCTCGGGGTCGCCGTGGTGATCATTGCCGCCTCCCGGTCTCTCCGCATCGTGCTGCTGCCCCTGTGGGCCGAGCAGGTCGGGCTGTCGCCCAGTACCACGTCGCTGATCTTCGCCACGGCCGCCGCAGTGGACATCGCCTTCTTCTTCCCGGGGGGCTGGCTGATGGACAACCACGGCCGGTTCGTCGTCGCCGTACCCGTCGTGGCGACCACAGCGCTCGGCTGCGCGCTGCTGCCCCTCGCCACCGATGCGCTCACCGTCGCGGGCGTGATGATGCTGATGGCGGTGGGCAACGGGCTGGGTTCCGGCATCGTGATGACCATGGGCGCCGACACGGCGCCGCGCGAAGGGCGCGCCCAATATCTCGGCGGTTGGCGGCTGTGTGGTGACATCGGTGGGTCCGGTGGGGGTGTGCTCGTCAGCGTGGTGGCGGCCGTGGCACCGCTGGCCGCCGCCTGCGTCGTGATGGCCGGCCTAGCGGCACTCGGAACCGTCTGGGTCGGCTACTTCACTCGCCGTCTCGACACCGTCAGCCGACGGTGACGACGACCTCGTTGGAGAAGACGCCCTTGTCGGTGTCGATCACCCGGAACTGGTTCTCCCCCACCCGGCTGGTGAGCACGTAGGTCGCGAAGTCCTGGCCGTTCACCGACATGGTGACCGGGAAGTCCGTCCACTTGCCGTTCTCCAGCCGTTGCACCTGCAGGATCGCGCCCTCCCCGGTCGGGTAGGTGCCGCTGAGGTCGATCTCCTGCATCGCCGCGACCGTCTCCTGGCCCGCCGACAGCGTGATGGTCGTGGCCGGCGCGGTGCTTGTCTGCACCGGCTCACTGGTGGGCGAGGCTCCCGCCTCCGGGGAGGTGGTCTCCGAGGTGATCGTCGGCTCGGGGAGGTAGAGCGAGGTGCCGCTCGATGCCTCGCTGTCGGACCTGCCGCCGCCACCGTCGAGACCGAGCGCCTTGGTGCCCACCAGGGCAGCCAGACCACCGACGATGCCGACCACCGCAGCCACAGCGACCAGCGCGATCAGTCCGGTCAGGACTGGGCGGTCTCGGGTGTCGGACACGTGCACTCTCCAAGGTGATCGGCGGTTGCTCCCATTGTCCCGGACGAGCCGCCGGGAGACCAACGCATCAGCTGTTGCGGCTCCACACCCGGTCGTCGACCATGGTGCGCGAACGCCACCCCTCGCCTGTCCGGATCAGGTCGTGGTGGTGGTAGCCGCCCACTTCCCGGACCCTCTCGATCCCGTCGGCGTCGAGGCGCACCCGGGGGCTGGTGTAGTAGGCCGTGACCTGCGCGTTGTCTCCCAGCAGGTAGATGGCGATCTGTCCGATGACGTGCTGGAAGCGGTCGAACCCGCCCAGAGTCCGCTCGAGCCACGGCACGACGACATCGCAGTCGCCCGTGGGGCCTCCGGCACTGGAGTAGTCCAGGATGGCGTCGTTGGTGAAGAGGAGCCTCAGGTCGGCAAAGGACATCGTGTCGATGGCGAGGGTGACGCTCGTGATGAGGTCGCCGATTTCCTGACGATCGCTGAGCTCCTGCAAGTCCACGGGCGAAGTCTCGCACGTCCACCCAGCACTACGTGCCAGCCCGGAACGCGTTCTGCTCCGTGCCCGAGTGCCGAGTGACGCGGATCATGGCGCCCTTGCCCGGCACGCTGGTGATGTTGCGGACCTTGGGCCTGTCGGCGCCCAGTGACTCAACGGCGAACTGGGAGAGCACTTCGCGCAGCACGACCACTCCCTCCATCAGCGAGAATCCGGCGCCGATGCAGCGGCGCACCCCGCCCCCGAAGGGGATCCACGTGTTCGTGGCCGGCTGCCCGCCCTCGAAGCGGTCCGGACGAAACTCGGCCGGCGACGGGTGGTTGTCGCCACGGGCGTGGGCGATGATGATCGAGGGACCGACCGTGGCTCCCGCCGGCAGGTGATGACCGCCGACCGTGGCAGGCCTCATCAGCGTCCGCACCACCATGGGGATCACCGGATGGATGCGCATGGACTCCTTCAAGACGGCCTCGAGATGGTCATCGTCGCCCTGCAGCGCCGCGGACTGCGCCCGAGCCAGCAGCGCCGGTGACCGTCCCAGCTCGTAGAGCGCCCACGCGAGTGCGGTGGCGGTGGTCTCGTGACCCGCGAGAAGCAGGGTGACCAGCTGGTCGCGCAGCTCCTCGTCGGTGAGCCCGTCCGAGTCAGGCCCATCGAGGCCCCCGCCACCGACCCGGATGAGACGCGAGAGCACGTCCGTACGCTCGGCAAGGTCGACCGCAGCCCGGCGCTCCCGGATCTCCGCGTAGATGAGCCGGTCGAGCTCGACGCTGTTGTCGACCGCAGCCTTCCACGGACCGAACTTCTGCAGCCGCGGGATGCCGTGGCCGAACAGGATCGCGGGGCTGACGTCGACCACCTTGTTGACCAGCGGCCTCATCTCGGTGAGCCGGGCCTCGTCGCTGACACCGAAGACGACGCGGAGGATCACCTCGAGGGTGAGGCGGTTCATCCGCTCGAGCGCGGAGAATGACTCGTCGGGCAGCCAGGACTCCGCCTCCGCGGAGGCGACGTCGGTCACCAGTGCGGCGTACTCACGCAGGGCGTGACCGTTGAAGGCCGGCATCAGCAGCTTGCGGGCTCGCTTGTGCTCCGCGGAATCCTGCAGCAGCAGGGAGTGCTCGCCCATCATCGGGCCGAGGATCGCGTTGCCCTTGCCCGCGTGGAAGACCTCCGGGTCGCCCGCGAAGATCTCGCGCGCGTGCTCGGGCCGGGTGAAGAGGACCAGCGGACGGCCTTGCGGGAGGACCCGCACGGTGAAGACGTCGCCATAGCGACGGTGCGCCCAGGGCACGAACTGGTGACGGAAGCGAAGCAGCGCGATGCTCTGGAGGCTGGCTGGCCAGCGGGGCCCCGGCGGCAGCCCCTCCCGGGCGACCCGGCGCCTCGAGGTCGCCATCGGGCGCATCTTCTCGTAGCGCCGAGCCGTGAGCGCCCGCGCGTCCGCGTCGTTCGACGCCATCTGGTCGGGCTTCAGCGACGTCATGGCCTGATGCTAGGGGCCCTGGGGATTTCGCACCTCGAAGCGGCTCGTACCCTTCACGGCCAAGTCACCGCAGCTCTGGCGCCGTTCCGGTCCCCTCACCTCGACGATCTCGGCGTCGGGATGCCCGCCCGCCAAGACGTGGAGCTCGCGCACCTGCTCGGCGCCGCTCCGGCCCGCGCGTCCGCGGCTGAGCGAGGCCGGCACGCCGCCCCGCTCGATCTCCTGACACGCCTCGACGCAGTTGTGCGGACTCAGTCGGCCGAGCGTGTGCCCGCTGGGCAGGGCAAGCAGGGTGCCGGAGAAGCGGTGTCCGCCGAGGTGGGTGGTCTCCCAGGTCTCCTCGGGCCATCGGGCGGCAAGCGCGGCGGTGATCGGCCGTCCGATCTCCGCGCAGCACCTGTCGCGGCGGCCGTTGGTGCACACGAGCCACAGGCCCAGCTCGTGGGGCACCAGGTCACTGGAGAGGTCGAGGGCGACGATGTCATCGACCCTCGCGAGCACGGCCGTGGTGACGACGAAGCCGCCCTCGCAGGCAACCGCATGGAAGACGCGGACGCCCGGTCCGGTCTCGCCCCCGTGCCGGCGGATGAGCTGCACGCGGAGTCCGGGGAGCCCGGCGAGGTGATCCTTCACCGCCTGCGGCAGGCGGCTCTGCGCCACCGCCTGTCGGCCCCAGGCCCCGGCGTGCTCGAGGAACAGCATCGCGCTGTCGGTCGGTGCCGTGCCCGCCAGCGGCTCGTCGTCGTCGCGGCTGCTGGTCGAGCAGCGGAACTCGTCATCTGTCATTGAGCAGACATTGTGCCGGTCAGGTCGGCAGCAGGCCGCGGCGGCGGGCGATCGCCGCCGCCTCGGTGCGCGAACCGGCGTCGAGCTTGCCCAGGACGTTGGACACGTGCACCGAGACGGTCTTGGTGGAGATGAAGAGCTGCTTGCCGATCTCGCCGTTGGTACGACCCTCCGCGACCAGCGCCAGGATCTCGCCCTCTCGCGGCGTGAGGCTCACCCCGTCAGCATCGGGCCGCGTCTGCTGGGCCGACGACCCGAGGGCAGTGAGCTCGGCCAGCAGGGGCGCGGCCCCGAGCTCACGCGCGGTCTCCCGCGCCTGGTCAGCGCTCGCCCGTGCGCCGGGCGCATCGCCGGTCGCGCGCAGCACCTCGGCCAGGCGCGCACGCACGCGCGCGGTCTCGTAGACGTCGCCATAGGAGACGAACGCCTCCTCGGTGGCTCGCCACGCTGCGACGAGCTCGGCTGCACCTGGCGGATCGAGCTGGCTGAGCCAACGCCAGCGCAGCTCCTCCGCCGACAGGCGCGCGCCCCAGGCCTGGTGCTCGGGGCCACGGGCCGCCTCGTACTCGGCGTGGAAGTCGATGACGCGCTCGGCGTCGGACAGCATGCGGCGTACGACCTCGGCGGACGCCTCCCGCTCGCCGGCGGACTGGTGGGCGGCGGCCGTCGCGTGGATCCCGATGACGATGACGGTCAACCGGAGCCGAGCCTGGAACCACTCGTGCCACAACGGTCGGACGGTGGCGACGAGATGGTGGTAGATCTCGACTGCTCGCGCCGGGTCGCCGTCCTGCTCGGCGCGCACGAGCTCGGCCGAGCCGGCGACGATGGCGATCAGTCCGTCGCGCGGCCAGTGGTCTCGCACGCTCGCGATCGAGCGTCCGCGCAGCGCGTTGACGTAGAGCTGATGGGCGAAGTAGAGCCACTCGTAGACCACCGGTGGATTGCGGCCGGACACGTCGAGCGTCGCGTAGGACTCGTCGAGGCGACCCAGGTCGGCCAGCACGATCGCCTTCATCCACCGGGCCTCCGCCGGGAAGGGCGCCCACCGCAGCCCGACCTCCTCACCGCGACGGATCACCTCGTCATAGGTCTCCATCGCGGAGGCGAAATCGCCCCGGTCGTGCTGGAACCGTCCGAGGTAGTAGCGGGCGCGCAGCTCGGGCTCGATGTGTCCCTCCGCGCGGGCGCGCTCGGCGGCTCCGAGCCACGCGGTGCGGAGTCGGTCGAGGTCGGGGGTGTCCTCGAGGCTGATCAGGGTGGTCGAGATCTCGACGGCGATCCCGGTCAGGCTGTGTCGCTCGGCGAGCGCGAGGCCTTCCATTGCGACGGCCCGGGCGCGTTCTTCGTTGCGTCGACCCAGGCACTGGGCGTGCACACCGAGGGCGCGCGCCAGCAGACGGGGCGACGCGTCGGCGAGGAGCTCGACAGCCTCTGCAGCGAGGACCTCCGGGTCCTCGGTGGTGTCGGTCAGCAGAAGCGCAGCCGCGATCGAGATCAGCACCTGGCCGCGATCGACCGGCGACGTGTCGGTGGACATCGTGCTGAGGTGGTTGCGGAGCACCTTGACCGCCTTGGAGACCCGCCCGGACGCCACGAACGCCTCGGCACACCTGCGCACGAGGGCAGGCACGTCGATGTCGGCGGGGACCTCAGGCACCGCGGCCAGCAGCTCCAGCGCCTCCAGGAACTGCATCGCCGCCTCGTGGGGGCCGCCGACGGCGAATGCCTGCTTGCCGGCCTCGATGCTGGCCATGGCCGCGGTGATCCGGTCACCGGCGCGCCGTGCGTGCAGGGCCAGCTCCGCTGCTGTCCCGGCGACGCGGCCGGCCTGGAGTGCGGTCATGAAGGCGGCGTGGAGCCTCGCGCGCTCCCCCGGCAGCAGGTCGTCGTAGACAGCCTCGCCGAGCAGGGCGTGCCGGAACGCGTAGGACGAGCCGCGGGCCTGCACGAGGACGTTGGACTCGACCGCCGTGCGCAGCGCTCCCTCGAGCTCGGTGTAGTCGAGCCCCGTCACCGCGGCCAGCAGCTCGTGCGACACCTGGCGCCCGGCCACGCTGGCGACCCGGACGACCTCGAGGGTGCGCGGGTCCAGTCCGTCGAGGCGGACCAGGAGCACGTCGGCGAGCTCGGCGGGGATCTGGCCGCCAGTGGCCCACGTGGCGCCGACGAGCTCCTCGACGAAGAAGGCGTTGCCGTCGGCCCGGTCGATGATCTCGGCGATGGTCGCCTCGGTGACCGGGGACTTGGCGTGCATCGTGTGGATCAGCTCTCGCACGTCCATGTCGGACAGTGGCTCGACCTGGATCCGGTCGACGCCCCGCAACCTCGCCCACTCCGCCACCTGCGGTCGGAGCGGGTGACGTCGGTGCAGGTCGTCGGACCGGTAGGACACCACGAGGCTGACGGGGCCGGCGAAGCGTCGCGAGAACAGGAAGCTGAGCATGTCGCGGGTCGACTGGTCGGCCCAGTGGGTGTCCTCGACGACCACGAGCAGTGGCCCGCTGCGGGCCAGGGTCTCGAGCAGGTCGTGGACGGCCGTGAAGATGTTCCCCTGGTCGAGCGACTGGTCCTCGTCGCGGTCGTCGACGGCACGCAGTCGACGGCCCGGCTGGAGGCGGGCGAGAGTGGGATGGCGATCCATCACGCTCGCAGCCACCTCCGGCCGGTCCGTCAGGACCCGACCGAGGATCTCGGAGAACGGCAGGTAGGGCAGGGACCCGTCGGCCAGGTCGAGACAGTGCCCGGCGAGCACCCGCCAGCCGTCGTCGACCGCGACGTCGCGGAGCTCGGTGAGCAGCCTGGTCTTGCCCACGCCCGCGTCGCCCGCCAGCAGCACGGCGTGGCTCTGGGCGGTGTCGCGCGCGGGCGCACGGATGCCGAGTCGGGTGATCAGGTCACCCAGTTCGGCATCGCGGCCGACGAGGTCGGTGCTGCGGACGGTGGGCACGGACGACATTGTGTCGTCTCGTATTGACATGGGGACAGCGTCTCCCATCGAATGGTGACAGCCCTACTCATCGGGGGGTGGGGGTCTCGGAGTCTCTCTTGCGGCGACGCACCACCGGGGGGCGGTGGCTGGCCCAGTCCCGGCGGACGCGGGCCGCGCGGTAGGTGACCTCGGCTCTCAGGAAACTGTCCGTGGCGAACATGGTTCTCTCCTTCTCATCAGGTCGAGCCGGTCGGCCCGATGAGACGAGATTGCGCTGCTGAGGTAGGCCCCCACATGGGGCGGGTGCCCTATTCCGAGGTGTGCCCTACCTCAGATCCTCAGATCCCCAGATCAGGACAGCGGGGCAACGGGTCGCCCGCCCTGCCAGACGCCGGTCACGAGCGGGACACCGGGGCGATAGGCGAGGTGGAGGTACGACGGCGCGTCGAGCACCACGAGGTCCGCGCGCCGGCCGGGGGCGATCACCCCGACGTCCGCCCGGTCCAGCGCCTGCGCGCCCATGGCCGTGGCGGCGTACAACGCCTCCGCCGGGCGCATGCCCATCTCGCGGACGGCGAGCGCGATGCACAGCGCCATCGACGACGTGAAGCAGGAGCCGGGGTTGCAGTCGCTGGCGAGCGCGACCCGGACGCCCGCGTCGAGGAGCGCGCGAGCGTCTGGATAGGGCTGGCGGGTCGAGAACTCGACGCCGGGCAGCAGCGTGGCGATGGTGCCCGACTCGACCAGCGCGCTCACGTCGTCGTCGGCGAGGTAGGTGCAGTGGTCGACCGCGACGAGCCCCAGCTCGGCGGCCAGCTTGACGCCGCCGCCGTACGTCAGCTGGTTGGCGTGGAGGCGTCCTCGCAGGCCGTGCTCCGCGCCGGCCGCCAGGATGGCTCGCGCCTGGTCGACGTCGAAGGCCCCGTCCTCGCAGAAGACATCGATCCATCGGGCGTGCGGAGCCCCCGCGGTCAGCATCGGACCGGTGACGAGGGCGACGTAGTCGTCCGGGTCGGTGTCGTCGGGCACCACGTGCGCGCCGAGGAAGGTGGTGTCCTCGGTGAACTGCCGCGCGACCGCGAGCGAGCGGGCCTCGTCGTGGACGGTCAAGCCGTAGCCGCTCTTGATCTCGAGCGACGTGGTCCCTTGGGCCCGCATCTCGGCGACGAGCCTGGCGACGTGCGACATGAGCTGTTCGTCGGTGGCCGCGCGGGTGGCGGCCACGGTCGTGCGGATGCCACCGGCTGAATAGGGCTCCCCCGTCATCCGGGCCGCGAACTCCTGCGCGCGATCGCCGGAGAAGACGAGGTGGCTGTGGCTGTCCACGTAGCCTGGGATCACAGCGCGGCCGCCGGCGTCATAGGCCGTGTCGGCAGCCGGCGCGTCGCCAGCCGCACCGACCCAGGCGATGACCCCGCCCTCGATCACCAGGGCTGCGTCGTCGACGAGCCCGAGCAACCCGGTCGGGTCGCGGTGGTCGTCGGTGCGCGGGCGTCCGCCGTCGACGGTCACGTCGTTGGTGGCGAGCTCGCCGATGCCGGTGACCAGGACGCTCACGTGTGGACCTTCCCGATCGCCTGCGCGAGCGCGCGGCCGATCTCCTCGCGCTCACCTTGCCGGAAGACGATCCGGCCGTCGACCATCGTCCGGGTCACGTCCTCGGCCACCGCAGCGAAGACCGCGGTGTGCTCGTCCGCCCCGGTGCCCGCGGTGCGGGTGCTGACGGTGTCGATGGTCACCAGGTCGGCCCGACGACCGACGGCGATCTCGCCGGCGTCGTGCCAGCCGAGGCTGGCGTGGCCCGAGACCGTCGCTGCCCGGACCAGCTCCGCGGCCTGCCAGTGCCCCCGTTGCTGCGTGACCAGCCGTTCGTCGAGCTCGACGGCCCGCATCTCCTCGAAGAGGTCGACCACCGCGTGGCTGTCGGAGCCGAGGGTGAGCCGCGCCCCGGCCTCCGCCAGCCGTCGGCTCGGGCCGACGCCGTCGCCGAGGTCGCGCTCGGTGGTCGGGCAGAAGGACACGAAGGCACGGGCCTCCCCGAGCAGCGAGATGTCGTCGTCGCTCAGGTGGGTCGCGTGCACGGCCGACGTGAGGGGTCCCAGGACGCCGTGGTCGGCAAGGAGCCGGGTCGGGCTTGCGCCGTACGCCGCAAGGCACCCGTCGTTCTCCGCGACCTGTTCGGACAGGTGCACGTGAAGCGGCCGGCCATGTGCCCACTCGGCCAGCGGATCGAGGGCGGCGGCGGGGGCCTCGGGAAGCGCCCGGACCGAGTGGAGTGCTCCGGAGACCAGGGCGGACTCCGTGCTGGGCAGGGCGGCGATGCGCTCGATCCAGTCCTGCACCGACCCGTCGTCGTACCGCCGCTGCGCCCCCTCGGGCGGCGCACCGAACCCGCTGGAGAGGTAGACCGTGTCGAGCAGCGTGATCCGGAGTCCGGCCACGCTGGCGGCCTCGAGGAGGGCGATGCCCATGGCGTTGGGGTCGTCGTAGGGCCGGCCATCGGGCTGATGGTGGAGGTAGTGGAACTCGCCGACGCTGGTGATGCCCGCCGCGACCATCTCGCGGAACGTCGCAGTGGCCAGGGCGAGGTAGGTGTCGGGGTCGAGTCGCTCGGCGACGGCGTACATCTGCTCGCGCCAGGTCCAGAAGGTCCCGCGCCCGCGTTGTGTCCGGCCGCGGAGCGCGCGGTGGAAGGCGTGGCTGTGGGTGTTCGCCAGCCCGGGGAGCGTCAGCCCGGGCACGCGCTCGGCCGCGCTGGCCAGGACACCGACCTCGACCGAGGCGAAGCGTCCGTCGACGACGTCGACCAGGACATTGTCGTGCGCTGCGCCGGCCAGCAGCGCACGCTCGAGGAGGTAGCTCGTCACGACGCCAGCATCGTGAGGGTGTCGGCGAGCGCCTCGACCCCGACCAGGCAGTCGACCGTCTCGGCGTGCTCGTCCGGCGAGTGCGAGACGCCGGTGGGGTTGCGCACGAAGAGCATCGCCGTCGCGATGCCGGCCGCCGACAGGATGCCGGCGTCGTGCCCGGCCTGCGTCGCGATGACGGGCCAGTCACCGAGGGCCGCGAGCGAGCGGGCGAGGTCGGGGTCGAAGGTGACCGACGACGAGACCGACTCGGCCGTGACCGTGAGCGCGGTGCCGTCGCGTGACGCCCGGTCGTGGCTCTGTCGCGTGATCGTCTCGACGAGGTCGGCCAGGGACGCGTCATCCGAGCAGCGGGCGTCCAGCCAGGCCGTGACGTGCGAGGGGACGGCGTTGGTGCCGTTGGGGGTGACCTCGAGCCGCCCGAAGGTCGCGCGCTGGTCGCACAGCCGCGCCTGCTTGTTGGCGGCCAGCGCCGTCATCGCGTAGGTGAGCATCGGGTCGCGGCGGTCCTCCATGCGAGTCGTCCCCGCGTGGTTGGCCTCGCCGGTGAAGTCGAAGCGGTAGCGCCCGTGCGGCCAGATCTCGCTGGCGACCCCCACCGCGACGTCGCGGTCGACCAAGTCGCGTCCCTGCTCGACGTGCAGCTCCACGAAGCACCCGACGTCGGACAGCGACATGAGGTCGCCCGTCGGATCGAGGCCGGCTGCTGACACCGCGTCGTCGAGGTAGATGCCGTCGCGGTCCTGACGTCGACGTACGGCCTCCCAGGTCGTGGCACCGGTGACGAGACGCGAGCCCAGGCAGGCCAGGCCGAAGCGCGACCCCTCCTCCTCGGTGAAGACCGAGACACCGATCCCCCGGGTCGGCTCGAAGCCCCGATCACGCAGGACGTCGACGGCCGCCAGCGCCGAGACGACCCCCAGCGGGCCGTCGAAGGCGCCCCCGTCGTGGACGGAGTCGAGGTGCGACCCGGTCAGGACCGCCGGGAGCTCCGTGGGAGTTGTCGGTCGCCACCACGCCACCTGGTTGCCGATCGCGTCGGTCTCGACCTCCAGGCCGCGAGCCAGCGCTGCCTCGGCGAACCACGCCCGTAGCTCGGCCTCCAGCGACGTCCACGGCGATCGCCGGTAGCCACCCGAGGTCGCGGACCGACCCACCGGGACCAGGTCTCGCCACATCGCCTCGAAGGTCATGGGCTGAGTCCATCCGTTCCTGGTGGTCGGGTCAACGACAGCGGTCGGCACACCGTCTCGGATCCGAGACGATCAGCCCATCCACACTCCGTGGTCCCAGGCGTGGGAGAGCACGGCGAGGTAGGGCCCGAGGTCCCACCCCTGCTCGGCCACCCAGTCGTCGGAGAAGTAGGTGTCGAGGTAGCGCACCCCGTCGTCGCAGAGGAGGGTCACGATCGAGCCGGACTGACCGGCGACCCGCATGTCGCAGCCCAGCTTGGTCGCGGCGTAGATCGCGGTGCCCGTGGAGGGTCCCGCGAGGGCGCCGGTCCGAGACCTCAGGAAGTGGGCGGCCGCCACGGACGCAGCGTCGGGGACGCGCACGAGCCGGTCGACGACGTCAGGCAGGAAGGACGGTTCGGCCCGGGGGCGTCCGATCCCCTCGATCCGCGACCCGCAGGTCGTCTCCCCGCACCCGGGGTCGCGGAAGGCAGCGAGGAACGCCGAGTTCTCCGGGTCGACCACGCACAGCCTCGTCGTCAGCCCCCGCCAGCGCACGTAACGCCCCAGCGTGGCCGACGTGCCGCCGGTCCCGGCTCCGACCACGACCCACTCGGGAGTGGGGAACCGCTCCATCGCCAGCTGCTCGAAGATCGACTCGGCGATGTTGTTGTTGCCCCGCCAGTCGGTCGCCCGCTCCGCATACGTGAACTGGTCGAGGTAGTGCCCACGGGCCTGCTCAGCAAGGTCGCGCGCGACGTCGTAGACCGACGCCGGATCCTCGACCAGCACGCACCGCCCGCCCTCGCGCTCGATCAGCGCGATCTTGGTCGGCGAGGTCGTGGTGGCCATGACCGCGGTGAAGGGCAGTCCGAGCAGCCGCGCGAAGAACGCCTCACTCACCGCCGTTGAGCCCGACGACGCCTCCACGACGTGGGTGCCCTCGGAGATGAGACCGCTGCACAGGCCGTAGAGGAACAGCGATCGCCCGAGCCGGTGCTTGAGCGAGCCGGTCGGGTGCGTCGACTCGTCCTTGAGATAGAGGTCGACGTCCGGCAGCCCCGGGACGGGCACGGCGTGCAGATGCGTGTCGGCGGACCTCGTCTGGTCGGCCTTGAGCTTGCGGATCGCCTCGATCACCCAGGCGCGCTCGGCGTGCCCTGACTGATCCACTTCCACCAAGCCGCTCATGAGCCCCATGGGCGGAGCGTGCCACAGTGTTGCCGTGGAGTTCCAAGATGTCGTACGCCGACGTCGCATGGTTCGTCGGTACGCCGACCGGCCGGTCGACCCCGAGGCGCTCGACCGACTCCTCCGCAACGCCACCCGCGGGCCCAGCGCGGGCTTCAGCCAGGGCTCGGAGTTCCTCGCCCTCAGCGAGGCCGACGACGTGGCGCTCTTCTGGACGGCCACGGGGGCTGACCCCGCCTCACACAACGAGTGGCTGGACGGCATGCGCACCGCGCCGGTCGTCATCGTGCCGCTGGCCGACGAGAGCGCCTACCGCCGGCGCTACACCGAGCCCGACAAGGCACGAGCCGAGGACGCCGAGTGGGCGGTGCCCTACTGGTTCGTGGACACCGGGATGGCCGCGCTTCTCATCCTCCAGACGGCGGTCGACGAGGGCCTCGGTGCGTGCTTCTTCGGGATCCCGCTCGAGCACGTCGAGGGCTTCCGGGCCGCCTTCGGCGTACCGCCGCACCTCACGCCGATCGGGGCCGTCACCGTCGGGCACCGCCTCGACGACCCCGGGTCGCCGGGCTCTCCTGCTCGGCGCGAGCGCCGGGCCGACGCCGTCCACCGGGGCCGTTATTCGACCTGAGTCTTCTCGAGACTCAGGTCCCAGCGGCGGGGTGGTCCGGTGGCAAACGCCTCCCACACCACTAGGTTGCGGGGATGGGAGCTCCCACCGACCGCGTGGTCGCCAAGCTGCAGGCACTGGTCCGCATCCCGACCGTGTCCGACCGCGACCCCGCCCTGGTCGACACAGCGGCCTTCGACCGGCAGCTCGTCGAGCTGGCTGACCAGTTCCCGCGACTCCACGATCAGCTGGAGCTCACCCGGGTCGGCACCCACGGCCTGCTCTTCCGGTGGCCCGGGAGCAGCGACGACCGGCCCGTCGTCCTGATGGCCCACCTCGATGTGGTGCCGGTCGACGAGTCCGCGCCGTGGCAGCACCCGCCCTTCGACGGCGAGATCCATGACTCCCCGACGGGCGCTGCGATCTGGGGCCGGGGCACCCTGGACGACAAGGGCTGCGTGGTCGCGATCTGCGAGGCCGTGGAGCTCCTGCTGGAGGACGGCTTCACCCCCGCCCAGGACGTCTGGCTGTCGTTCGGCTGCGACGAGGAGGTGAGCGGTACGGCAGCGGTCGAGGCCGTGGCCGAGCTTCTCGGCCGCGGCGTCACCCCGTGGTTCGTCCTCGACGAGGGCGGGGCGATCGCGCACCAGGCCTTCCCAGGTGTGGAGCCGCCGCTCGGCGTCATCGGGATCACCGAGAAGGGCACCACCAGCGTGGAGCTCATCGCCGAGGGCCGCGGCGGTCACGCCTCGACGCCGGCCAGGAACGGCCCGACCGTCCGCATCGCCAAGGCCGTGCTGCGGGTCGAGAAGAGCCCCTTCCCGGCGACCGCGCCGGCCCCGACCCTCGAGCTGCTGCGTCGCCTCGCCCCGCACCTTCCCCGACCGGTGCGGTCGATCGCCGCACGGTCGGACCGCATCACGCCGCTGGTCACCCGGGCCCTGGTCGCAGCGGGACCCGAGGCGGCCGCGATGACCCGCACCACGGTCGCGGTGACGACCCTGAGCGGCAGCCCGGCGCTCAACGTCATCGCCAGCAGCGCACGAGCGGGCCTCAACATCAGGATCATGGTCGGCGACACGGTTGCCGGTGTGCTGGCCCACCTGCGCAAGGCGATCAAGGACGACGACATCCGGATCGAGCTGGTCGACGAGGGTGAGCCGTCACCGGTCTCGCCGATGGACGAGGCCTTCGAGCTGTTGGAGGACTGCATCGTCCAGGTCTTCCCCGACGCCGTCCCCACGCCTTACGTCATGATGGCCGCCACCGACTCGCGCCACTTCACCAGGATCAGCGAGCGGGTCTACCGATTCGCCCCATTCCGGATGACCAAGGCCCAGCGGCAGGCCATCCACTCCTACGACGAACACCTCGGGATCACCGACCTCATCGAGGGGGTCACCTGGTATCGCACACTGATCGAGAGGCTCCCGAGATGACCGACTCACTCACCGCCGGAGACCGGCGCAACACCGTGGCACCGCACCTCGTCCGCATCGTCGGCTTCCTGGTCTGCGTCGAGATCGCCAGCGGGATCCTCCAGGGCTACTACACGCCGATCTTCACCGACATCGCCGACCACCTCGGGATCCAGGACGCCGACGTCAACTGGATCGAGGCCGCGCAGCTCATCGTCAGCGCGCTGTGCGTCCCCCTGCTCGCCCGCCTCGGGGACCTCATCGGCCACCGCAACGTGCTGCTCATCTCGACCGCGGTCACGGCGATCGGGTCGTGGATCCTGGCCTTCGCCCCATCCTTCACCACGTTCCTGATCGGCTGGGCGATCCAGGGCGCCTACGTCGTGTGGTTGCCGCTCGAGGTCGCGATCATCTATCGGCGTACGACGAACACGGGCCGCCAGGCCCTCCTCACCCGTCGCTCCGCTGCGATCCTCGTCGGCGCACTGGAGCTGTCGGTCATCATCGGCGCCCTGACGTCCGGGGCCCTGGTCGAGTCCACCTCGATGACCGTCCTGCTCATGCTGCCGGCGATCGTCGTGAGCATCTGCTTCGTGGTGATCTGGTTCGGCATCGAGGACGTGCCAGGCCGCGCGACCGGCGGGATCGACTGGGTCGGCTTCGCGTGGATCACTGCCGTCCTCGGGCTGCTGATGGCCGGGCTGATAGCGATCCGCCTCGACGGCCCCGGCTCGTTCCTGCCGTGGCTGTTGATCATCGCGTCGCTGGTGCTGGTGGTCCCCTTCGTCCAGGCCGAGCGCCGGATCGCCGAACCACTGATCGACGTCGACCTGATGGCCACGCGAGCCCAGTGGCCCGTGCAGCTCACAGCGTTCCTCTTCGGCATGTCCGTGCTCGGCGCGCAGATCCCGCTGTCCACGTTCGCGCGAACCGATCCCGATGTCGCCGGCTACGGTCTCGGTGCCGACGCCGGGTTCGTCTCCACCCTCATCGGGGTCTACGTCGTCTGCCTCGCCATCGGCGCCTTCACCCTGCCCCTCACCTCCCGCCTGCTGACCCCGCGGGGGGCGCTCATCGCCAGCTCCGTGCTCATCGCGATCGGCTACGCGCTGTGGATCCCCTTCCACGACACGACCACCCAGGCGCTGATCAACATGGGGGTCGCGGGCATCGGTTCGGGTGCCCTCGTGGCCGCGCTGCCGGCTGCGGCCGCGGCTGCCGCGCCGGCCGACCGGACTGGCTTCGCGACCGGGATGACCAACGCCACGAAGACGGTCGGCGGCGCCATCGCGTCGTCGATCTTCGCGATCGCGCTGGCGTCCACCGGATCGTTGGGCGACCCCACCGAGGGCGCCGCCCCGCTCAGCGGCTACCTCACCGTCTGGGCGGTCTGCTCCGTCGCGGCACTGCTCGCCGCGCTCGCGCTCGTCGCCATACCGAAGACTGCCTTCAGCGACCACTGACGAAGGCCAGGAACAGATGGGCCCGCCCGCGCCTTGGGCATGGCATGACTGCCTCCTCGCGCGCCACTGACCTGCTCGCCCTCCACCGAGCCCCCGAGATCCTCACCGTCGTCAACGTCTGGGACGCGATCAGCGCCGAGGTCGTCACCGAGACCGACGGCACCAAGGCCCTGGCCACGGCCAGCCACTCGATCGCCGCCACGCTCGGCTACCCCGACGGCGAGAACATCCCGGTCGCCGAGATGATCGACATGTGCCGCCGCATCGTGGAGGCCACCGATCTCCCGGTCACCGCCGACCTCGAGGGCGGGTATGGCGACGCGCCGGACACCATCCGGCGCGCGATCGCCGTCGGCGTTGTCGGCGCCAACATCGAGGACCAGATGAAGCCGGTGGCCGAGGCCGCCGCGCAGGTCGAGGCGATCATGGCCGCCGCCGCCGCTGAGGGCGTCCCCGACTTCGTGCTCAACGCCCGCACCGACGCCTTCCACCTCGGTCGTGACCGTGACCGCGTCGAGGTGATGGCCGCGGCACTCGAGCGCGGGAAGGCCTACCTCGACGCCGGCGCACCCGTCGTCTTCGTGCCGGCCATCCTGACCGAGGACGAGATCGTCACCCTGGTCGACGCCTTCGGTCCCCAGCGGTTGTCGACCATCGCCATCCCGGGCACCCCGTCACTCGCCCGCCAGCAGGAGCTCGGCGTCGCTCGCGTCTCCTTCGGGCCGCTGTCGCAGAACGTCGCCCTCACCGCTCTGCAGGAGCTCGTCGAAGAAGTGCAGCGGGGTGGCGGCGTGCCGAAGAACCTGCGGATCCTGAACTGATCCTCCGCCGAGTCGAGTGATGCGGCGGCTCCATCCACGGAGCAGCGCATCACTCGACTCAAGCGCGCTTGGCCAGCGCGCGGTTGAAGTAGTCACGGCTCTCGCCGTCGAGGTCGTCATGGGCCAGCGCAGCCCGCATCTCGTCGAGGTCGCCCATCCAGGCCCGGAGCAGGCTCACGATCAGCAGGCCCGACCCTGACGGCTGCACCGTGATCTCGTCGCCCGGGCGGATCACACCGGGCTGCACCACAGCGAGGTAGGTCCCGCCGCGGCCGCGCTCGGTGAACCTCCTGACCCATGCGCGCTGGCCCATGCGCTGGGCGAAGGTGGCGCACGGGATGCGGGGGGCGCTGACGCGCAGGGCCGTGTCGCCGACGGTCCACACGTCGCCGTACTCGGACGCGTCGACGTCCAGGCCGGTCGTGGTGATGTTCTCCCCGAAGGCACCCGCGGGGAGGTCGCGACCGATCTCGCGGCCCCAGTGGTCGAGCTCCTCGCGGGCGACGGCGTAGACGGCTTGATCGGAGCCACCGTGGTGCCGGCCGCTGCCGATGAAGTCACCGGCGACGCCCGAGAAGCCCTGGCCGCCCGGCCCCCGCCGCTTGGGCCCGGGGTCGGCGACGTCGATGTGGTCCACCGGCACCTTGCCGAAGCCGGTAGGTCCTGCCCTGCCTGGTCGGGGCTCGGCAGACCCGACGTTGACGGAGAGCACGAAGGACATGGCGCCGAGCGTACGGCGACGGGTGCTTGAGCGCCGATTTATTCTGGGTACATCCAGGGAGGGAGCGGCCATGCACGACGAGGCGCCGGGGGATCGCGACACCACTCACCACGAGGCCGAACGGGACGAGCGCACCGGTCGGTCAGCCGCGGCCGCGCGGGTCGAGTTCCAGTCGCAGTGGGTCGAGCAGCAGCTCCGCGTCGCCATGGAGCGCGGCGACTTCGACGACCTGCCGGGGGCGGGCAAGCCGATCGAGGACCTCGGGTCAGCGCACGACCCGGACTGGTGGGTCAAGAAGCTGGTGGAGCGCGAGCAGCTGAGCGTCCTGCCGCCGGCGTTGGCGCTGCGCAAGGAGGACGCCGAACTCGACGAGCTGCTCGACCGGCTGCTGACCGAGAAGGAGGTACGCCGCGAGGTCGACGAGTTCAACACCCGGGTCCGCCGCGCCAGGATGCAGCTCCAGGGCGGACCGCCCGTGATCACTCCCGTGCGCGACGTCGACGCCGAGGTCGAGTCGTGGCGCAGTCGCCGCGAGGCTCGGCTCGAGGCCCAGCGAGAGGCGCTGCGAGAGGCCCAGCGCGCCCTCGAGGACAAGGCGTCGAGCTCCGGGTCGAGCCGCAGGCTCTTCGGCCGACGTCGCTGAGGCTGCGTCCGCCGTGAACCACGTCATACAGACACTGGTGGGTCTTTCGGTAGGTTCCGCCCATGCGCTCAAGCAAGGACTTCTTCCGCCCGCTCGCCGTCGGGGCTCCCCAGCCCGTCACCGAGATTCCCGCCCGCCCCAGCCGCGCTATCCACTTCTTCGATCCGTCTAACGAGAAGATGGCCGCCAAGGTCCCCCAGATGGTCGGCACGGTGGACGTGCTCCTCGGCAACCTCGAGGACGCCGTCAAGGCCGACAACAAGGACGCGGCGCGCTCCGGGCTGGTCCGCATCGCGAAGGAGAATGACTTCGGGCCGACCCAGCTGTGGACCCGGATCAACTCGCTGGACAGCCCCTGGGTGCTCGACGACCTGACGACGCTGGTCGGCGAGATCGGCGACAAGCTCGACGTGATCATGGTCCCGAAGGTGCAGGGCTCCGAGGACATCCACTACATCGACCGGATCCTCGCCCAGCTCGAGGCCAAGGCCGGGCTCGACCGTCCGATCCTCGTCCACGCCATCCTCGAGACCGCCCGCGGCGTGGCGTCCGTCGAGGAGATCTGCGGTGCCTCGCCACGCATGCAGGGCCTCTCGCTCGGGCCCGCGGACCTCGCGGCCGACCGCCGGATGAAGACCACCCGCGTCGGTGGCGGTCACCCGGGCTACCTCGTGCGTGCCGATCCCGTCGCCGAGCAGCCGGACGCCCACCGATCGACCTACCAGCAGGACCTGTGGCACTACACGATCGCCCGCATGGTCGACGCGTGCGCCATGCACGGGATCTACCCCTACTACGGGCCGTTCGGTGACATCGCCGACGTCGTCGCCTGCGAGGACCAGTTCCGCAACGCCTTCCTGCTCGGCTGCGTCGGGACGTGGAGCCTGCACCCGAAGCAGATCGAGATCGCCAACCGGGTCTTCGCGCCCAGCGTCGAGGACATCAAGCACGCCCGCCGCGTCGTCGCCGCCATGGGTGACGGCACCGGGGCGGTGATGCTCGACGGCAAGATGGAGGACGACGCCTCGCTCAAGCAGTGCCTGGTGATGGTGGAGCTGGCGGAACAGCTCGCCGCCGTCGACCCGCAGTTGAAGGCGCAGTACGACGCGATCGAGGTGACCGCATGACCGACGCCAACGACCGGATCGACACAACCTTCCGGCCCCGCCGCTCGGTTCTCTACATGCCGAGCTCCAACGCCAAGGCGCTGGAGAAGGCCAAGACCCTCCCCGTCGACGGCATCATCTTCGACCTCGAGGACGCGGTCGCCCCCGACGCGAAGGTGGAGGCGCGCGGCGCTGCCGTCGCAGCCGTGCAGTCCGGGGCGTACGGCGCACGCGAGCTCATCATCCGGGTGAACTCCATCGGCACCGAGTGGCACGACGACGACATCGTCGCAGCGGCCGCTGCGGGTCCCGACGTCGTCCTCGTTCCCAAGGTCAACTCCGCCGAGGAGGTCCACCGCCTCGTCGCCGCGCTCGAAGCGGCCGGCGCACCGGAGCGGACCAGCCTGTGGGCCATGGTCGAGACCCCCGTCGGGATGCTCAACGCGCTGTCGATCGCGCAGGCCTCCCCGCGGCTGACCGGCTTCGTGATGGGGACCAACGACCTGGTCAAGGAGCTCTACGCCGAGCACGTCCCCGGTCGCCGACCCGTGATCACCGGGCTCGGACTCGCACTCCTGGCGGCCCGGGCTGCGGGCATCGTGATCATCGACGGGGTCTACAACGACGTGAAGGACGTCGAGGGCTTCCTGGCCGAGTGCGAGCAGGGCCGCCAGATGGGCTTCGACGGCAAGACGCTGATCCACCCGGGCCAGGTCGAGGGCGCCAACAGGGCCTTCGCTCCCAGCGAGCAGGCCGTCGCCGACGCGCGCGGTGTCCTCGAGGCCTGGGACAACCGCACCACCGGGGTCGTCACCTACAACAACCGCATGGTGGAGAGCCTCCACGTCGAGTCGGCGAAGCGCACGTTGTCGATCCACGAGGCGATCACGGCGCTCGAACCCTGAGGCTGAGCGGTCGTCAGCCGGGTATATCCATGGGCGAAACGGCTCCCACAACGGCCGCACCGCAGCCGTTTCGCCCATGGATATCGGGGGGCAGAGGAGCAAAAATACCCCTGCGGGTGTGGGGGGTGTGTCCGGATGTTGGAAAGGTGAGCCTGCGCCTCAACGTGAGGCGAACTAGGAGGCAAACACCATGGTCGTTCTTGGCCTGATTCTTCTCATTCTGGGGCTCATTCTGCCCCAGTCCATTCTCGTCACGATCGGGGCGATCCTCATCGTCGTCGGCCTGATCCTGAACTTCGTGCCGATCGGCGGCTCGAGCCGCCGGGTCTTCTAGGGCCCGCACGACGCAGTCGTGGCCCGGTCCCCTCGCGGGGACCGGGCCACGACCAATTTCTGCACTGGTGGAGGAGTACCGGCTCACTCGGTGCCGCGGGACCCGAACTTCTCGTCCAGCCAGAGCTTCGCCGAGCCCATGAAGCCGGCCACGTCGTGCACGAGCCGGCCCAAGGTGTCCTGGGTCCGCTCGAAGGACTCGCTGTAGCTGCGCGCCGCGTCCTGGGCGGCGTCGGTCACCTTGGCGGTGGCGTCGTCCTCGCGGCGGGGGTAGGTCCCGTTCAAGATGGCGGTGTACTCGCCCGACTCGGTCCAGCGGCGCAGCTCGCTGGCGCGCACCACGTTGAAGGGGAGTGCCTTCCCCTCGACGAGGAACAACTTGAGCACCGAGTCACGCAGGTCCTCGGTCTCTTCGTACTCCGCCGCCTGGGCGAAGAACGAGGTGATGTCGAGGTCCTCGATGTGACCCCCGCTCGCGAGCTTCATGTGGACCCGGGTGGCGACCGCCGGGTCCTGCGTCGCCAGCAGCCCGGCCCGGTCGGCCGACAGCTCGGATTTGCGCGACCACTCCATCAGCGCGGCGACGATCGCCCGCAGTCCGAGCGCCCCGCCGGGCATCGCGTTGAAGATGCCGGTCATGCCGACCAGGCGCAGCAACAGGGTGCGGTAGACGGCGTGCCCGCTCAGCGCGTGCCCCAGCTCGTGGCCGATCACGAAGCGGAGCTCCTCCTCGTCGAGGAGGTCGATCAGGCCGGAGCTGAGGATGATGACCGGCTTGTTCATCCCGACGGCCTCGGCGGTGAAGGCCGGACTGGCGCGGACGTAGAGCTCGGGCAGGTCGGCGGCGTCCAGGGTGGTGCCGACGTCGGCAAGGAGGCGGTGGAGCACCGGAAACTGCCGCTCGTCGACCCGGACCGCCGACCCGAGCAGCAGAAGACGCCACTGACGCTCGTTGATCAGGCCCGAGAGCGTCTTGAGGATCGTGTCGAAGCCCCTGAGCTTGCGAAGCGCGACCAGCGCACCTCGATCAGTGGGGTGCTCCCACGCCCGGGAACTCACCCCACTCAGCCGAACGCGGGTCTTGTCGACGTTGTTGTTGTCTCCCATGGCGCGATCCTCGCAGACCGACGAGCCTCCCGCAGGCGGACCGTGCCTTCAGCCCTCGGACATCGGGATGCGGACGTCGCGCTCGGCGGCCACCTCGCTGGCACGGTCGTAGCCGGCGTCGACGTGCCGGATCACGCCCATGCCCGGGTCGTTGGCGAGGACGCGCTCGATCTTCTCGGCGGCCAGCGCGGTGCCGTCGGCGACGCAGACCTGGCCGGCGTGGATCGACCGGCCCATACCGACGCCGCCACCGTGGTGGATCGAGACCCAGGTGGCGCCCGACGCGGTGTTCACCAGCGCGTTGAGCAGCGCCCAGTCGGCGATCGCGTCCGAGCCGTCGAGCATGGCTTCGGTCTCGCGGTACGGCGACGCCACGGACCCGCAGTCGAGGTGGTCGCGACCGATGACGATGGGTGCCTTGAGCTCGCCGCTCGCCACCATCTCGTTGAACTTCAGCCCGGCGAGGTGGCGTTCGCCGTACCCCAGCCAGCAGATCCGGGCGGGCAGGCCCTGGAAGGCGACCCGCTCGCCGGCCATGGTGATCCACTTGTGCAGGCGCTGGTTGTCGGGGAAGAGCTCGAGGATCGCCCGGTCGGTGGCCGCGATGTCCGCGGGGTCGCCGGAGAGCGCGGCCCAGCGGAACGGGCCCTTGCCCTCGCAGAAGAGCGGGCGGATGTAGGCCGGCACGAAGCCGGGGAAGTCGAAGGCGCGGTCGAAGCCGCCCTTGCGGGCCTCGTCGCGGATGGAGTTGCCGTAGTCGAAGACCTCGGCGCCGGCGTCCATGAAGCCGACCATGGCCCGCACGTGCACCGCCATCGAGTCCTGCGCCGCCGTGGTGAACCCGACCGGGTCGGCCTCGCGCTGAGCCTTCCACTCCTCGAAGGGCACCCCGACCGGGAGGTAGAACAGCGGGTCGTGGGCGGAGGTCTGGTCGGTGACGATGTCGATCGGCGCACCCTGCTCGAGCAGCGCCGGCACCATCTCCGCGGCGTTGCCGAGCACCCCGATGGACAGCGGCTTGCGTGCGTCCCTGGCCTCGACCGCGAGCTCCACGGCGTGCTCGAGGGAGTCGGCTCGTACGTCGAGGAACCGGTGCTCGATCCGGCGCTCGATGCGCGACTGGTCGCACTCGATGCAGATGGCGACACCGTCGTTCATGGTGACGGCCAGCGGCTGCGCGCCGCCCATGCCGCCCAGGCCCGCGGTCAGGGTGATGGTGCCCGCGAGCGTGCCGTCGCCGTCCTCGACCCGGCCGGACGCGGCGAACTTGTCGGCCACCGCGGCGAAGGTCTCGAAGGTCCCCTGGAGGATCCCCTGGGTGCCGATGTAGATCCACGACCCGGCCGTCATCTGGCCGTACATCGTCAGCCCGAGGTCCTCGAGGCGCCGGAACTCCTCCCAGTTGGCCCAGTCGCCGACGAGGTTGGAGTTGGCGATCAGCACGCGCGGCGCCCACTCGTGGGTGCGCATCACACCGACGGGCTTGCCGGACTGCACGAGCATCGTCTCGTCGTCCTCGAGGTCGCGCAGGGTGCGGACGAGGGCGTCGTACGCCTCCCAGTTGCGGGCGGCCTTGCCCGTGCCGCCGTACACCACGAGGTCCTCGGGACGCTCGGCGTTGGCAGGGTCGAGGTTGTTCATCAGCATCCGCAACGGCGCCTCGGTCTGCCAGGACTTCGCGCTCAGCTCGGTGCCGGTGGCAGCACGGATGGGGAGGCGGGGGTTGGTGGAGTCAGTCATGAGTTCTCCTCGCGCATGGGGATGTCGTCGGTCCACACCTCGACGAGCTCGGTGATCATGTTTCCGGTCACGGTCAGGAACGAGGCGACGTAGAAGGCCACGTCGTCGTTGAAGACCCGGGACCGCAGGACGGCGCGGTCACCCGCAACGACCAGGTCCGCGAGCGCGAAGCGCACCCGGACGGGACGTTGTGGGCGACCCAGTCATCGCGCCCGAACACCGTGCCGTCATGGCGGTACTCGGCCCGGAAGTCCGGCGACAGGAGTCTCGCGAGACCCGTCCAGTCGCGGTCGTCGATCCGCTGCGCAAACCCGCGGGCCCGGGCCTCGGCGGGCGTCACCGGAGCTCCCCGATCACGGACTCGGCGGCCGCGAGGACCGCGCCCGAGGCGACGAGCGAGACGGCTGCCTCGATCTCGGGCGAGAGGTGGCGGTCCGGCCCAGGGCCCTGGACTCCTCCCTCTCGCAGCGTGCGGACGACCGCGGCGGTGGCCGGGGAGGGGTGGAGCCCCCGCATGTCCAGGGCGCGGGCCGCGGTCATGACCTCGATCGCGACCACGCGGGTCAGACCGTCGACCGAGGAGCGGAGCTTGCGGGCAGCAGACCAGCCCATCGAGACGTGGTCCTCCTGCATCGCGCTCGACGGGATGGAGTCGACGGAGGCGGGGTGGGCCAGCCGCTTGAGCTCCGAGACGATCGCGGCCTGGGTGTACTGCGCGATCATCAGGCCCGAATCGACACCGGGGTCGGCCGCCAGGAACGGGTTGAGCCCGTGGTTGCGGGACTTGTCGAGGAACCGGTCCGTACGCCGCTCGCTGATCGAGGCGACGTCGGCTGCGACGATGGCGAGGAAGTCGAGCACGTAGGCCACCGGTGCGCCGTGGAAGTTGCCGTTCGACTCGACCCGGCCGTCCACGACGACAGGGTTGTCGACCGCCGAGCACAGCTCGCGCTCGGCCACCGTTGCGGCGTACTCCACCGTGTCGCGGGCGGCGCCGTGGACCTGGGGGGAGCAGCGCAGTGAGTAGGCGTCCTGGACCCGGTTGCAGTCGCCGGTGCGGTGCGAGGCCACGATCGCGGAGTCGGCCATCAGCGCCGTGAGGTTGGCCGCGGAGAGTGTTTGGCCGGGATGCGGTCGGAGTGCCTGGAGCTCGGGGGCGAAGACGCGGTCGGTGCCGAGCTGCCCCTCGACGCTCATGGCCGCGGCGATGTCGGCGGTCCGTAGCAGCATCCTCAGGTCGCCGATCGCCAGGACCAGCATGCCCAGCATCCCGTCGGTGCCGTTGATCAGCGCGAGGCCCTCCTTGGCAGCGAGCTCGACGGGCTCGAGGCCGGCTGCGGCCAGCGCCTTCTCGGCCGGCATCAGGTCGCCGGCCGCGTCGCGGACCTCGCCCTCCCCCATCAGCGCGAGTGCGCAGTGTGCCAGTGGAGCCAGGTCGCCCGAACACCCCAGGGAGCCGTACTCGTGCACCACCGGCGTGATCTGGTGGGTGAGCAGGTCAGCGAGCAGCTGGGCGGTCTCTCGCCGGATCCCGGTGCGACCGGTCGCCAGGGTCGACAGGCGCAGCAGCATCAGTCCACGGACCACCTCGCGCTCCACCTCGGGACCGGAGCCGGCAGCGTGCGAACGCACCAGCGACTTCTGCAGCTGGGCGCGCATCTCGTTGGGGATGTGACGGGTCGCCAGGGCGCCGAAGCCGGTCGAGATGCCATAGACCGGAGTGGCTGCCGCCGCCAGGTCCTCCACCACGGCGCGCGCCCGGTCGATGGACTCGAGAGCCTCCTCCGAGAGGACGACCGGAGCGCCGTGCCGGGTCACAGCAAGGACGTCGGCGAAGGAGACGGGGCCGTTGCCGACAGAGACGCGGTGGGGTTCCATGCGGTCCATACAACGCCCGCCCGCATCCCCGCACCACCCAGCGCGAGCGGAGTTCGTCTCGGATCCGAGACGTCCCCGTCCGGCGCGCCCCACCCCCACATGTGTGGCAGCCACCGGCCGAAGTGTCTACCGTGCTGAGAAGGCACGGCGCCGTTCGGAGGCAGCCGCGCGAAGATCAAGGAGTCAAGATGGATAACGAGCAGATCATCTGGATCGTCGTGATCGCCCTGGCTGCACTGGTGCTGATCGGCCTGATCGTCGCGGCCATGCGCAAGAAAAGCCTGGAGGCCAAGCGGTCCAAGGCCCACGAGCTCCGACAGGAGGCTGCCGGGAACGCCGCGACCCTGCCGGACGCCCACGCGCGGGCCGAGCAGACGGCGGTGGAGGCGGAACGCAAGCGGTTCGAGGCCGAGCGCGCAGAGCACGAGGCCCAGGCGGCCCGCACCGCGGTGGAGCAGGAGCGGGCTCGGCACGAGGACCAGATCCGCGCTGCAGACCGGTTGGACCCCGACGTCGACCACAAGGCGAAGGACTACGCACCCCAGGCCACTGACCCGGTGGGGCCCTCGAACGTCCCCACCGATCCGACCTACGCCGACCCCAGCACCGGTCGAGCCGTGAGCACGGGCACGGGCACCAGCACGAGCGCCTCCTCCGACCCGGACACGGTCTTCGACAGCGATGACCGGCAGCGCACCGACGCGGCCACCACCGACGGCACCACGAACACCGACGGCGGCACCCACCGCGCCTGAGCCGGCACGAGCCAGGCTCGCGTCGGGCAGGATGACGCGGTATGAGCCAGGTCCCCGCAGCCACCCGCACCCTGCGGGTGCTGCGGTTCCTGGCGAGCCAGCCCGAGCCGGCGTCCCTCGACCGGATCTCGCGGGCCTGCGACCTGCCGCGCAGCACCGCCTACCACCTGATCAACGCCATGATCGCCGAGGGCTTCGTCGTCCACCTCGAGGACGAGCGCCGCTACGGCCTCGGTGTCGCGGCGTTCGAGGTCGGCAGCGGATTCGCCCGCCAGGAACCGCTCCAGCGCATTGCGCGCAGGCCCTTGGCGTCCTTGGTCGACCGAACCGGGTACGGCGGGCACCTGGCCGTCCTGCACGGGCGCGACGTGCTCTACGTGCTGGAGGAGCGCGCGCCGGGCCGGCCGCCTCTCGTCACCGACGTGGGGGTCCGGTTGCCGGCACACCTGACCGCCAGCGGTCGCGCGATCCTGATGGCCCTGCCCAGCGAACAGGTCCGAGCGCTCTACCCGGACAGGACCGCGTTCGTGGACCGGCGCGGCAGCGGACCCGCGTCGTTGAGCCAGCTCCGCACGGTGCTCATCGAGGCACGCCAGCGAGGCCATGCCGTCGAGGACGGGGAGGTCTCCGCCGGGATGGCCAGCGTCGCGGCCCCCGTGCTCGACCACAACGGGCACCCTGTCGCCGGGGTCGCGGTCACCTTCCCGCAGGACCCCGCCGAGCAGACGACCCCTCAGGACGATGCGGCCAGCGCCGTACGCACCACGGCCGCCATGCTGTCTCGTCGACTGGGCGGGGCGTGAGGATCGAGCGCGCTGCGGGCACAAACAGAGCGGCCGACCGTTCACTCCGAAGAGGAACAGGCCGGCCGCATTCGTCGGGTGATCGCAATGATCGATCGATACGCCATTGACAGCGACACGCTCTCGCGAATCGTACGCGGACCCCCCCGGATCCAGGCAACATCCATCTGCACCGTAAGGCACATCCGACAACAGCCATCATGGACCGGCGTCGTGCACGTGCCAACCACCCACGATGCACAGTTGAGTAACGTCGCGGCCCGGATCACACCTTGTCGGCGAAGACCAGGATCCTGGTGGCATAGACCCCGGTGGTCACCGAGCGGTCGCCACAGGTGATCAGCACGACGCGGGCGCGGCCGCGGTCGGAGAACAACCCTCGCACCTCCTGCGGTGAGAGCCCCCCCACGCGTCGTACGCGAGTGACCTCGAAGTCCGCGCGGCCGACCGAGAACCGGTCCCCGGCCCGCAAGGAGCCGAGGCGGTCGAACACGCCCGCACCCCGGGACCACGTGTGGCCGGCGATGACGGCGCTGCCCGGCTGACCCGGACGCACGCCGTCCTTCCAGGTGTAGAGGGCCCGCACGCTCCCGCCCACGGCCAGCTGACCGCGGCGGTTGATCCCCACGGGCGTGACAGGGGCCCTGCGGATCCCCAGCTGGGGCAGCGTGAGGGGAGGGAACCTGACCGCGCGGACGCTTGCGTCATGCGTGGTGCTGGTGGTGCTACCCCAGACCTGGGTGGTGCCGGCGGCGCCGACACCACCCAGGCTGAGCAGGACGGTGAGCAGCATGGCCACTCGCTTCATCGTCCGTCCCTTCTCTGGTCCTCGCGGCAGGCGAGGACGCTACTGGTGACGCTTGCCCGTCTCGGGCAACACCTCGGGAGCCGGGCAGGCCTCGGGCACGCGCTTCTTCGCGAGCACCGTGGAGCCGAGCATCAGCTTGGCCATGTCACGGTGCTGACCCGTCGTGGTGAAGGTCACCGTGCTCTCGGCCTTGACCTTCTTGGTCGTGACCTTGTTGCCCACCTTGACCTTGTAGACCACTGCTCGCGACGAGGCGTTCTTCATGGTCACCCGTACGGTCCGCTGGCAGCTGGTGTAGATCTTGCCGGTGACGCGGCCGGCCTCTTCACCCAGCACCTCGACATCTGGGGTCGGGGCGGGTGCGACGGTCTCGCAGACCTTGTTGTCGTTGTAGGCGTAGTACGTCACGACGGCGGGCTTGGCGTCGTTGTTGCTGACGGAGCGCTCCTGGAAGCGGGTCCAGCCGGCGAGGCTGGGCTCAGCGATCCACGAGGCAGCCGCGGCGTCACGCGACGGGGCGCCCCCAGCGACGTAGTACTCCGTGTAGGCGGCTCGGTCCACGACGGTCCGGCTCTGGTTCCACGTCAGGGCGGGGTAGGTACCCGATCCGGACTTCACCGGCGGTGTCGCGGGCTCGGCGCCGGTCCAGCCGTCGCTGAAGTTGAGCTGCGGACTCCACGAGGACCAGGAGCCATTGGTCGCGGGCGAGCCGGTGCCGGCCTTGTCGCGGGAGTTGCCCGTGGCGCGGTACTCGGTCCAGTACGTGAAGTACCAGGTGCCGTTGTGATTGTGGATGGACTCGCCACGCGCCGGGCCGGTGCCGGCCGGAGCAGTGGTGCCCCAGGCGTAGGTGCTCTGGCCGGTCCAGTCGTAGGAACCCGAGTAGCCCCAGCTGATCACACCTGAGTAGGTGGTGCTGTTGGCGCCGTCCCAGCGGGCCTTCTGCTTCTTCTCGTACAGGCGGTACTCGTACTCCTTGGCGGGAGCGACCGCGTCCCGGCCGGGGGTGTACTGCTTGGTGGCGGAGCGGGTCTCGGTCCTGTACGTCGCCGCGAAGTCCCGCTTGTAGCGGTACTCGGGGTGGAAGGTCTCGGCCACGGCGGGCACGGTGTGCGTCCACGTCGTCGTGGTGGCACAGCCGGTCGTGGTGGAGCCCGTCTGCGTCGATCCGGCAGGCACGGCGCTCGGGCTCGCGACCTGGATCGGGTTGTCCGGGGTGGACCCGGGGGCGGCGTCGGCTGACGCCGGGGTCATACCCGCTGCGAGCAGGACCGGAGCGCCTGCGGCCACGAGTGCTACGGCCATGAGCCGCGCGATGAATGGGTGCGTTTGTCGAGCTGGTGAAGACATGCTGAGGAGTCCCTTTTTGTCGTGTGGATGGAGCGTCCCCCGAAGGACGTCATGAACATGCGTTGCCCCATCGAACGCCCTCTACACGTCAAAGCCATGATCCGTGGATGAACTGTGGAGAATGACGAAAATTGTTCATTTTTCCTGCCCGATCGGGCGTCATTTGTGGTTCCTTTGGACCATGCTGAGTAGTCCCGATGCGCGGAAGTAGGCCATGCAGCACCCACCTGTTCGGAAGTGTGGCGCTCGCCGTCGCCCTCATCAGTGCCGCCGTGGCCCTCCCCGGCGACACCGGTGCACCCCGCACAGGTGCGCTGCGTGCGAACTACGAGGCCGCGACGGAGCAGGTTCTTCTCCTGGACGGTCACGACCACACCCACGACCCGGCCACCAAGAACGCCCTCTCGCGGGGCGGCGACGTGTCGGCCGCGACGGCCGATCCGACGACCGCCCGGCAGACCCGGGACGCCACCGCGTACGTGGCCACCCAGCGCCGGCTGCGCGACCCGCGTCTGACGACAGTCATGGTGACACCGAAGCGCACCCAGGCCCCGGCGACGCGCTACGCGCTCGCAGGTGGTTGCTACACCCTCGGGCCGCCGGACGAGGCCTTCCGGTTCCGGGCCACGACGCTCGGCACCTACCTCATCATCGACCGCGACCGGAGACTCCTCGCGGCCGACGGCACCCGGTCGAGGCAGCCGGCACCGTCCACGGAGTGGAGCGCCCGACTCACCCGCGGCGGCATGTCCTTCACCTCGCAGGGCACCATGCTCCGCCTGGCGGGCAGTGACGCCTTCCGGGTCCGTGCCGCACGCCGCTGCCCGGCCTTCGAGGAGGCCCAGGTCAACGTCAGCGGCAGGCCGCACGCGGGCGTTGCGCCATACCAAGAGGTCAGGGGGTACGTCGACGCGCACACCCACGCGATGGCCTTCGAGTTCCTCGGCGGGACCGTGCACTGCGGCAAGCCGTGGGACAAGTACGGCCCGGCCTACGCGCTGGTCGACTGCCCCGACCACTCGGCGACCAACGGCTACGGCGCGGCGCTCGAGACGGCACTGGGCGGCAAGCCCGGCCACGACCCGGTGGGCTGGCCGACCTTCGAGGACTGGCCGGCACCGGAGTCGTTGACCCACGAGGGCACCTACTACAAGTGGCTCGAGCGGTCCTGGCGCGGTGGTCAGCGGATCTTCGTCAACCTGCTCGTCGAGAACAACAAGCTGTGCGAGCTCTATCCGCTGAAGAAGAACTCCTGCGACGACATGGACTCGGTGCGGCTGCAGGCGCAGCGGATGTACGAGCTCCAGGACTACATCGACGCCCAGGCCGGCGGCCCCGGCCTCGGCTGGTACCGCATCGTCCGGTCGCCCTGGCAGGCGCGCAAGGTGATCAACGCCGGGAAGCTGGCGGTGATCATGGGCATCGAGACGAGCGTGCCGTTCGGCTGCACCTACGAGAAGCTGCCCACCGGGGACGCCCCCCAGTGCAACGCCGCGGACATCGACCGCGAGCTCGACGAGATGCATGCGCTGGGCGTGCGTCAGATGGAGCTGGTCAACAAGTTCGACAACGCGCTGTCCGGGATCGCCGGAGACTCCGGCGAGACCGGTGTCGTGGTCAACGCAGCCAACTTCCTCGAGACCGGCTCCTACTGGGACATGCAGCACTGCGAGCCCGCCGACGGCGAGAGTGCGGACAAGACGCAGCTGGCCGTCCCCGACATCAGTGCGGGCCAGCAGGACGCCCTCTTCGCGGCCGTGGGCCAGGTCGGGGGGCTCCTCAACCTCGGAGCGCTCCCGCTGTACGGCACACCCATGCACTGCAACTCCCGCGGCCTGACCGACCTCGGCGCGCACCTCGTCGACCGCCTCGCCGACAAGCACATGCTGATCGACCCTGACCACATGAGCGTCAAGGCCCGCAACAGCCTCCTCGACCAGCTCGAGGCTCGTGCCTACTCCGGCGCGATCTCCAGCCACTCCTGGTCGACGCCCGATGCCTATCCGCGGATCTACCGCCTCGGCGGCTACGTCGCGCCGTACGCCGGGGACTCCACCGGCTTCGTGCAGAAGTGGCGCCGCCACCTCGGCTGGGCCGACAAGCGCTTCTACTTCGGCTTCGGTTACGGCGCCGACATCAACGGCCTCGGAGCCCAAGGCAGTCCGCGCGGCGCGGCTGTGCCCAACCCCGTCACCTATCCCTTCCGGGGCTTCAACGGCGTGACGATCGGGCAGCAGCACGCCGGCCAGCGCGTCTACGACCTCAACGTGGACGGGGTCGCGCAGTACGGCCTCTATCCGGACTGGATCCAGGACATCTCCCTGGTCGCGGGCGCCGATGGGGCCGCCCTCGAGGACGACATGATGCGGGGCGCCGAGGCCTACCTCCAGACGTGGGAGCGGGCCCAGGGCGTGCAGCCGGACTCCTGCCGCAACCCCGACCTCCGCAGGTCGAGGAGCGCCTTCAACCGGCGGGTCCGGGTGGGTATGTCGACGAAGAAGCTGCTGTTCCGGGTCGGCCAGCCCTACGAGCGACTGGGGAGCACCTACACCTACTGCGTGAAGGGCGGGAAGGTCCGCGTACGGATCAGTGCCACCGGGAAAGTTACCGAACGGTAGGATGGTCTCGCACCCGCGCTGGGCCCTGCGTCGGACTTTGTCTCGGCAATAGGCTCCGCGCAGACACCCCGGCCCGGGCGTCCCCCCGTGAGAAGAGGAGCCTGCATCCCATGCAGACCGTCGCCATCGTCGTCTCGTTCGCCCTGACCATCGCCGCGCTGGCACTGCTGGTGCCTGCCGTACGCCGCATGGTCGGTGTCATCCGCCGCGGGCAGCCGGCGCTGGACCGCACCGGCAACCCGCTCGGCCGGACCGTGACGATGTTCAAGGAGACGTTCCTCCACACCCGGATGCTCCAGTGGCACTGGGTCGGCATCATGCACTGGTTCGTCTACATGGCATTCCTGTTCCTCAGCACCGCCGTCCTGGCCGCCTACGTCCAGCTGTTCAAGCCCGACTTCGCCTACCCCGTCATCGGCCACTGGTATCCGTTCGAGTGGTTCATGGAGATCATCGGGGCGCTCAGCACGGTCGGCATCGTCTTCCTGATCATCTACCGGCAGAAGCACCACCCGAGGAGCCAGGGACGCGGCAGCCGGTTCTTCGGCTCGACGTTCTGGCAGGCCTATTTCGTCGAGGCACTGGCGCTGCTCGAGGGCGCGGCGATCCTGTTCGTCCGGGCCGCGGAGTGGAGGCTCGACGCCGACGCGGGCCGGGCCCACTACCCGTTCTCCTCGTGGATCGGCGACGCGCTCTACTCCGGCGTCACCTCGGTCGGCGGGCTGCACAACATCATCTACGCCATCGCGACCTTCAAGATCGCACTGGCGATGATCTGGCTGATGGTGATCGCCCGCAACATCACCATGGGTATCGCCTGGCACCGGTTCACCGCCTGGCCCAACATCTGGTTCAAGCGCGAGTCCGACGGCAGCACCGCGCTGGGTGCGATGAAGCCGCTGACCTCGGCCGGCAAGGCCGTCACCCTCGAGGACATCGACGACCTGGACGAGGACTCGGTCCTCGGCGTGGGCTCGATCGAGGACTTCTCCTGGAAGGGCCTGCTCGACTTCACCACCTGCACCGAGTGCGGGCGCTGCCAGTCGCAGTGCCCTGCGTGGAACACCGAGAAGCCGCTCTCACCGAAGCTGCTGATCATGGGGCTGCGAGACCACGCCTACGCCAAGGCGGAAGACGTCGAGTCGCACTCGGAGCGCGCGCTGGTGGGGAGCGGCTCGAAGGGCGAGAGTGCAGGCTCCGGCACCGACGTGCTCGACTACTTCTACAACCCCGTCGACGCCCCGTTCGTCATCGACGAGGACGTCCTGTGGAACTGCACGTCGTGCGGCGCCTGCGTCCAGCAGTGCCCCGTCGACATCGAGCACGTCGACCACATCATGGACATGCGTCGCTACCAGGTGCTGGTGGAGTCCAACTTCCCCGCCGAGCTCAACGGTCTCTTCAAGGGGCTGGAGAACAAGGGCAACCCGTGGAACATGTCGTCCACCGCCCGCATGGACTGGGCCAAGGGGCTCGAGTTCGACGTCCCGGTGGTCGGCGAGAACCTCGAGTCCCTCGAGTCGGTCGACTGGCTGTTCTGGGTCGGGTGCGCGGGTGCCTACGAGGACCGCGCCAAGAAGACGACCCGCGCCGTCGCCGAGCTGCTCAACATGGCCGGGGTGTCCTTCGGCGTACTCGGCAATGGCGAGACCTGCACGGGCGACCCCGCCCGCCGAGCCGGCAACGAGTTCGTCTTCCAGGGCCTCGCAGTGCAGAACGTCGAGACGTTCAAGGAGTTCAAGGTCAAGAAGGTCGTCTCGACCTGCGCCCACTGCTTCAACACGCTGAAGAACGAGTACAAGGACTTCGGCATCGAGCTCGAGGTCGTGCACCACACGCAGCTGCTCAACCGACTGGTGCGTGAGGGCAAGCTCACCCCGGTCAAGGACGGTGCCGGGGCTGCGAAGCGTTCGATCACCTACCACGACCCGTGCTACCTCGGTCGCCACAACGACGTCTACACGCCGCCGCGCGAGCTGCTCGAGATCCTGCCGGGCGCAGAGTTCAAGGAGATGGAGCGCAACTC
This sequence comes from Nocardioides sp., assembly GCF_025964975.1. Classification (GTDB taxonomy): domain Bacteria; phylum Actinomycetota; class Actinomycetes; order Propionibacteriales; family Nocardioidaceae; genus Nocardioides. The sequence goes on along the minus strand of NZ_JAOPXV010000119.1, from coordinate 9,372 downwards.
CGAGAAGTCCTTCTGCTGCGGTGCCGGTGGCGCGCGCATGTGGATGGAGGAGAACATCGGTGAGCGCATCAACCTCAACCGCACCAAGGAGGCCGTCGGCACCGGCGCCGACCAGATCGCGGTCGGCTGTCCCTTCTGCCGCGTGATGCTCTCCGACGGGCTGACCGCCGAGCAGGCTGCTGGCAACGCCCGCGAGGAGGTCGAGGTTCTCGACGTCGCGCAGATGCTGCTAGCCTCGGTCAAGGGCGAGTCGGCCACCAAGACACCTGCCATGGCTGCGGCTGGTACGCCGAAGGCCGCCGCTGCTTCCACCGATGTCGCCACGAAGGCCGAGCCCGAGGCCGGCGACGTCACCGTCACCGAGGACACCGTCACCGAGACCGCGGACGCGGGACCGTTGGCCAAGGCCTCTGGCGGCACCTCGCTGTTCGACACCCCGGCGTCCGAGCCGGCCCCGCCAACGGCCCCAGGCGCCGCCAAGGCCTCCGGTGGTGCCTCGCTCTTCGACACCCCAGCCCCGGCCGAGACCGAGCCAGCCGAGACCGAGCCAGCGGACGCCGAGACCGCAGAGTCCGTGGCCGCTGACTCGACCCCTGCACAGCCCGCCCCCGACCTCGGGTCGAGCGGCTCCCTGTTCGACCTCGCCGAGCCCGAACCCGCGTCGACGCCGGCCGCCGAGGCCACTGGCGCGTCGCCCGGAGCCGATGCGAAGCGCGACGCCGACGCGAAGCGCGCAGCCGGGGCGAAGCCCGCCGCGGCAGCCGGAGCGCCGGCCGGTTCGACGGGGTCGCTGTTCGACATCGCGGCCCCCGATCCCGCTCCCAGCCAGCCGGCACCTCAGGCCGACGTCAAGCTGGAGGCCACGCAGGAGGCCGAGCCGCAGCCCGCGCCGGACGTCGAGGCCGAGCCGGAGGCCGAGCCGGAGGTCGAGGCCGAGCCGCAGGCGAAGGCCGCCCCCGCCCCCGCGACGACCCCGTCCGGCGCCGTCAGCACCCCGGCGACCTCGATCCCGGAAGGCGGGTCGCTCTTCGACCTCGAGGCACCTCAGCCCGTCGTCGCTTCTGCACCGCCGGCCGAATCCGCGCCGGCCGAACCCGCGCAGGCCCAGGCGGACCAGGACGTACCGGAACAGCCGGCGACCCCGGCGCCTGCACCGACAGCGTCCAGCCCCGTCAGCACCCCGGCGACCTCGATCCCTGAGGGTGGCTCACTCTTCGACATCGAGGCTCCCGCGCCGTCCGCGCCGGCGCCCCAGGCAGCTACGCCTGCTGCTCCCCCCGAGACGGAAGCGGCCGACCAGCCGACCGCGTCGGAGGACGAGCCGCCAGCCGACGACACGCCAGCCGACGAGGCCTCGGCCCTCTCGGGCGGTGCGGCGCTCAGCCAGGCGGCCACGTTCGCACCGGAGGAGGACGAAGCGGCCGAGGCCGCGGAGCCCGAGCCCGAGCCCACGGGGCCCGAGTCCGCGCAGCCCGAGCCCGAGCCCGCGGAACCTGAGACCCCAGAGATCGAGGAAGCGGCGGACGCCGAGGCCGAGACGGTCGAGCCGACGCCGGCCCCGACCACGACGGATCAGGGACCGCGCGGCGACGTACACACACCGAAGACTGATGTGGACATCAGCGGCTCAAGCTCTCTCTTCGACCTCTGACCAGGCCCTACACGCCCCCTGACGTCGCGCGACACCACTCTGACGCCATATGGTGTTGACATGACACCACGGTGGTGTCATGGTGGCGCATGGACATCACCCCCTACGTCGAATCTCTCCGACGAGACCTCCTGGCCGCCGCGGACGCGGGCGGGGATGAGGTTCGTGCGGCCGCGGAACGACTGACCTACGCGCTCGACCCCAGCACGCGCCTCGTGCTGATGGAGGCCATCTCCCAAGCGGCAGCCGAGATCACTGCCGAGCTCCCCGACGGCGGTGTGGACGTCCGCCTCAACGGACGCGACCTCGACTTCGTCGTCGACCTGGCGCCCGCCCATGTCGCGCCTGCTCCTCCGCCGCCTCCGGCTCCGCCCGCGCCGCCCGAGGACGACGAAGGACTGGCCAGGATCACGCTCCGCATCCCCGAGTCGGTCAAGGCGCGGGCCGAGGAGAAGGCCGCCGCGGCCGGGCACAGCCTCAACACCTGGCTCGTCAACGTCGTGCGGGGCGCCACCAGCGACCACGCGGTCAACGTGGACATCGATCTCTCGAGCCTGCCGTTCTTCTCTCAGCCCGGACCGAACCGTCCGGCAGGACCGCGCGGTTCCCGCCGGATGACCGGCTGGCAGTAGCCCGCAACCACCGTCAAGCACGTGAACCGACCAGCACTCAGGCTGGCCGGTAGGACGAACACACCCTGGAGACCCCCATGGAACGAAGCTTCGAGACCCCCCAGCCCATCGAGTTGTACGTCGAATGCCACTCAGGCCGCGTCACCATCACCGCCGCCGACGTGACCCGCACCGAGGTGACCGTCACCGGGAAGCACGCCGAAGAGGTCGTCATCGAGCAGCGCGAGGACAGGATCCAGGTCGTTGCCCCCCGATCGGGGATGGGATTCATCGTGGGCGCCGGCCAGCGCGCGGAGATCTCGGTCGTGATGCCGGCCCACAGCGCCCTCACCGTCAAGGCCGGCAGCGCCGACACCGAGGTCCTGGGCGCCGTTGGTGGCCTGTGGGTCAACTCCGGCTCGGGCTACCTCAGCGTCGAGCTCGTCGACGGCACGAGCGAGCTGCAGAGCGGTTCGGGCGAGATCAGGGTGGTCGAGCTGCGCGGAGACGCCCGCATCAAGAGCGGGTCCGGCGACGTCAGCATCCGTCGGTGCGCCGGCCTTACCGTCTCCACCGGCTCGGGCGACGTCCGGATCGAGTCCGTGGCTGGCCGACTGGCCGTCAAGACCGGGTCCGGCGACGTCCAGGTCGGACAGGCAGCCGACGACCTCGCGCTCTCCACCGGCTCCGGCGACCTGGACGTCGGCGAGGCACACAAGGGCCACTACGTCCTGAAGGCGGCCAGCGGCGACGTGCGCATCGGCATCCCGGCCGGCACACCGGTGTGGACCGACATCACCACCATGTCGGGACGCGTCCAGTCCGACCTCACGCCGGTCGGCCCCCCGACCGACGGGCAGGACCACCTAGAGATCCGCGCCACGACCGCAAGTGGCGACATCACCCTCATGCAGCGCTGACCCACACCAGACCGAAGGAGCACCACCATGTATCCCCTCAACGACCTCGAGCTCATCGCCCGACACCACCAGACCGAGCGTCGCAACGACGCCACGAACATCCGACGCAGCCGCAGCTTCGGGCGGCGTACGACCTGATCAGGTGATCAGGACCGCATCGCCACACCGCGGCGCCAGTAACCCATGAAGGCGACCTGGCTGCGATCGACCTGCAGCTCGTTGACGAGGTGGCGCCGGAGCCCGGTGACCACCGTGGACTCCCCCGCGATCCAGGCATAGAGGCCGTCGAGCTCGTGGCCCACGGCCCGGGTGGCGGGGATCTCCTCGCCGGAGGAGGAGAAGGTCGGCGTCTCCCACAGGTCGGGGTCCACGTCGTCGGCGGCAACATCCACGTCGGCGGGACCGATCCCGAGGTGGCCCACCACAGCGTCGTGCAACCGTTGTCCGAGCGGGGCTTGCCCTCGGACCAACCAGGTGACGCTGACTCCCACCGGGCCCCGGACGTCGAGGACGTCACCGGCGGTGGGCACCTCGATGAAGGCGGCACCAGTCACTGTCGGGGACAGCTGCTCGAGCACGGCGCACACGGCAGGGACGGCCGTCTCGTCGGCCACCATCAGCAGCTCGGCGCCCACCGACGGGGCGAACTCGATGCCGCCGAACTCGAAGCCGCGCCGAGGCGCTACCAGCACCAGTCGATCTCCCGGGGCGGCCACCGCCGCCCAGGTCGAGCCGGGGCCGACCTGGTCACCTTCGAGGTGAAGCACGATGTCCACCACGATCGTGGTGTCGGCACCTGAGCCACGCACGTCCCGGATCGTGTACGTCCGCATGTGTCCACGTTCCTCCGCCGGCCGTTCGAGCCAGGTCGTCGTCCACGACCCCCCGGCCTCGCCTGCCGACGACAGGCAGCCGGTGCGGGGGTCGGGAAAGACCAGCTTCATGCGCTGGTCGTAGCGGGGCCCGTCGACACCGAAGTCGGCCAGTGCGGCGGCCCCCAGCACGACTCGGACGAAGCTCGGGCTCAGCCGCTCGACCGAGACCACCTCGACGTCCGTGATCAGCATCGGCAGGACATCTGTTGTGGTGGTCATGAGGCTTCCTCTACCGGACCGGCGCGATACCGCGAGACGGGCACCACGAGGGGGGTGTGCGAGACGGGGTCGTCGATGACGCGGTTGTCGAGACCGAAGACGGAGCGGACCACGTCCTCGGTCACGACCTCGCGAGGCGGCCCCTCCGCGACGATGCGGCCCGCCCTCAGGGCGACGAGGTGGTCGGCGTACCGGGCCGAGAGGTTGAGGTCGTGCAGGACCATGACAATGGTGGTGGCGCGCCGAGCGTTGAGGTCGGCGAGCAGATCGAGCATCTCGACCTGGTGTGCGACGTCGAGGTAGGTCGTCGGCTCGTCGAGCAGCAGCAGGTCGGTGCCCTGGGCCAGCGCCATGGCGATCCACACCCGCTGGCGTTGGCCGCCCGAGAGCTCGTCGACCACCCGGTCGGCCAGCGCGAGGGTGTCGGTCAGTGCGAGCGCCTCCATCACGGCCTGGTCGTCGGCGCTCGTCCACCGCCGGAAGGCGCCGTGGTGCGGGTGCCGTCCGCGTCCGACAAGGTCGACGACCGTGACACCCTCGGGCGCGATCGGGTTCTGCGGCAGCAGCCCGAGGGTGCGTGCGACCTGCTTGGTGGGCAGCCGGTGAATCACGTCGCCGTCGAGCAGGACCGCGCCCGACTGCGGCCTCAGCAGTCGCGCGAGGCCACGCAGCAGGGTCGACTTGCCGCAGGCGTTGGCGCCGACGATGACAGTGACCTTCCCATCGGGGACCTGGAGGTCGAGGTCGCTGACGATGGCCGTGTCTCTGTAGCCCAGCGTGAGGTGCGACGCGGACAGGCGTGAGGTCGGGGTGGCGATCATGCCGCCCTCCTTCCGGTGCGGCCGCGAGCAAGCAGCCAGAGCAGGAACGGTGCACCGACGGCGCCGGTGACGACGCCGACCGGCAGGTTGGTGTCGGGGATGAGGTAGTCGCCGACGTAGTCGGCCGACACGACGGTGACGGCTCCGGCGAGCGCGGACCCGAGGAGCGTCGTCCGCCCCGCGTTGAGCCCGCGGGCGATCGGACCCGCGAGGAACGACACGAAGGCAATCGGACCTGCTGCAGCGACGGACACCGCGCAGAGCAGCACACCGGCCAGGAGCAACAGCTGCCCGCGTGCGCTAGAGACGCCCAGCCCGGCAGCGGCATCGTCCCCGAGCTCGCTGATCCGCAGCGAACGTGCAAACCACCACGTCACGGGCAGCATGAGGGCCAGTGCGACGGCCAGCAGCCGGATCGTCGACCAGTCGACGCCGTTGACGCTGCCCGTGAGCCAGCGGAGCACCAGTTGGGCGTCGTACTCGTCGACGCGGGTGAAGACGTACTGGATGACCGACTGTGTCGCGGCCGCCGCACCGATGCCGACCAGGATGAGTCGGTGGCCGCCGTGGGTGCCTGCGACGAGGCGTACGACGAGGGCGACACCCACGGCGCCGACGATGGCCGCCGCCGAGACCGACAAGCCGTGCCAGCCCCAGAGCGCGATCGCGACGACCGCCAGGGCACTGGCGCCGAGGTTGACGCCGATGATGTCGGGGCTGGCGAGCGGGTTGCGCAGCGTCGTCTGGAACAACGCGCCGGCAACACCCAACGCGAGCCCAGCCAGCAGCGCGAGGACGGCGCGCGGCAGCTTGCTCTCCATCAGGATGTAGCCAGCCCCGGGAATGTCGGCGCCGGCCAGGATGCGGAAGAAGTCCGGGACGGTGATCGTGTAGTCGCCGAGCAGCACGCGAGCGGAGAAGGCCAGGAACAGGAGCACCGCGAGCCCGCCGACCACCAGCAGGTGACGACGACGCGGCCCGCGGCGGGCGGAACGGACCAGGTCCAGCGCCTCGGCCGTCGCAGTGACAGCGACCGGGGCGGGCCTCAGCGTCGCCGTCACAGCGCCCCGCCCCCTGCGCGGCCGCGTCGGACCAGGACGAGGAACACGGGTGCACCGAGGACGGCCGCCATCACGCCGACCTGCACCTCGGCTGGCGGCATGACCACCCGACCGAGGGTGTCGGCGATCAGCACCAGCACCGCGCCACCCAGCGCGCAATGGGGTAGCACCCGGGAGTAGTCACTACCGACGAGTCCGCGTACGGCGTGCGGCACGACGAGGCCGACGAAGGCGATGGGTCCGGCCAGCGCGGTGGCCGTGCCCGCGAGCAGCACCACGGCAACGCCGAGGACGACCCGGTCTACGGCCGTACGCCGTCCGAGCCCGCGCGCGAGGTCGTCCCCCAGCGCCAAGGTATTGAGCAGGCCGGACCCGGTGATTGCCATGAGTGCGCCGACGACCAGGAACGGAGCCCCCGTGAGCAGGACGTCGAGGTCCCGCCCGCCGATGGTGCCGACCTGCCAGTAGCGGAAGGTCTCCATCGTCTTGCTGTCGACCAGCAGTACGCCGGTGGTCCAGCCGGAGGCCGCGGCGGTCACCGCGGCCCCGGCGATGGCGAGCTTGCCGGGCGTTGCACCGTCACGCCCGAGGGCGGCGATCACATGCACGAGCACGGCGGCGACCGCGGCCCCGACGAAGGCGATCCAGAGGAAGTCACGGAGCTCGGAGACGCCGAACACCGATAGGCCCAGGACCATCGCGAAGCTCGCGCCTGCGTTGATGCCGAGGAAGCCAGGATCGGCGAGGGGGTTGCGGGTGAGGCCTTGCAGAACCGCCCCGGCGAGCGCCAGGGCCGCCCCCACCGCAAGACCGAGCAACGTCCGGTCGATGCGGGCCCGCGAGACGTTGTGGAGAGGATGAGAGGAGTCCAAGATCGCCACGAGCGGCACCGCACGTGCGCCCACTGCGACCGAGACCAGGCACGCCGCCGCGACCGTGCCCACGAGGAGGACGGTCACGGCAGGCGTGGCCAGCCGGCGTGGAGATCGGGTCTGATGGCTGGCCTCCGCCCCGCGGGTGATGAGCGGGGTGTGGGTCACGACGCTGCGACTGCCTCGACGACCTTCGGGATGACGTTGTCGATCACGAAGGGGATGGACAGCGGCGTCGGGTTGGTCGATGCCATGGCGATCGACTTGTCCGGCTCGGCGTAGAAGTTGCCCGACTCGATCGCCGGGATCTTACCCAGGAGCTTGTCGCCCTCGATGGTCTCCACGTCGGAGGCCTTCTCGACCCACGTGATGATGACGTCGGACTCGAGCTCGGACGACTGCTCGGCCGAGACGGTGCCGTAGAACTCGCCTTCCTCGATCGTACCTTCGACGGCCGGGGCATCGACCATGCCGAAGTCGCGGAGCAGGGACACTCGGGGGTCGGCAGGCGCGTAGATGCCGACCGTCGAGAGATCCGCCGGCGTGAGGTAGGCGTAGATGAGTGAGGCACCCTCGAGCACGGGGTTCTCGGCGGTGGTCGCAGCGATCTGCGCCTCGGTCTCCTCGGTGACCTCGGCTGCCAGGTCGCTGCGACCCAGCGCCTGGCCGACCATGTCGAGGGAGGTCTGCCACGGCGTCGTCCACGGGAACTCGGGGTAGGCGACCACGGGTGCGATCTTGGTGAGCTTCGCGTACTCCGCCTCGGTGATGCCCGAATTGGTGGCCAGGATGAGGTCGGGCTCGAGCTGGACGATCTCGTCGATCGGAGCGCCGTCGGCGTCGTCATACCGGACCGGAGCCTCCGCGTCCGTCTCGGCGACAGCCGCGTCGAACCAGTCGGTCGAGCCGCCCGCGTTGCCACCCCAGGTGATCCTGGTGGCACCGACCGGGACCACCCCGAGCGCGAGCGCGTGGTCCTGATCGGTCCAACCGAGCGTCGCGATCCTGGTGGGCTCCTCCGCGATGGTGGTCTCACCGAAGGCGTGCTCGATCGTGGCGGGGTAGGCGTCGGCCTGTGCCGACGTCGCCGCAGACGGTTGGACGGTGGCGTCGGCGGTCGTCGTCGAGCCGGTACTGCAGGCGGTGAGGGCGGCGAGCGCGAGGGCTGCTGCGGCGCTGGTGCGCAGGAGAGAGGACATGGATACTCCAAAGTTAGGGAAACCTTACTTAGGCAACCCTAACCCACCTCCCGCTACACCGTGTGTCGCCTGCGCCCCAGGGCTGCGTCACCACGCCAGGCCAGAGCTGCCAGCCCGACGAAGAGCACAGCAATGCCCAGGGACACGACCGACACTGCGGCGTACCCCTCGACGTCAGCGTCCAGGAACGGATAGGGGTAGAACTCGGTGATCGCGCCGCGGACCAGCGTGTAGGCCAGCCACGCCACGAAGAACCGCACCACTCGCTCCATGAGGTCGGGGGGATTGGTCTCGTCCAGGACGGTTCCCCCCAGGCACACCAGCACCAGCTGGAAGACCACGGCTCCGATGGCGAGCGCGGCCACCATCGCGTGCCAGCCGCGTGCGGATGTCGCTAGATCTCCGTGCGGTGGAAGTTCTGGAAGCTCCGGCTCGGGGTGGGGCCGCGCTGTCCTTGATAGCGAGAGCCGTACTTCTCCGAGCCGTAGGGGTGCTCGCTCGGTGAGGACAACCGGAAGAAGCAGAACTGCCCGATCTTCATGCCGGGGTAGAGCTTGATGGGCAGGGTCGCGACGTTGGCCAGCTCGAGCGTGACGTGCCCACTGAAGCCCGGATCGACGAAACCGGCGGTCGCGTGGGTCAACAGCCCGAGGCGGCCCAGGCTCGACTTTCCCTCCACCCGGGCGGCAACGTCGTCGGGCAGGCTCACGACCTCGTAGGTCGAACCCAGCACGAACTCGCCGGGGTGCAGGATGAACGGCTCTTCGCCCTCGGGCTCGACCTCGCGAGTCAGGTCCGACTGGTCGGCCGCCGGGTCGATGTGCGGGTAGCGATGGTTCTCGAAGACCCGGAAGAACCGGTCGAGTCGCACGTCGATGCTCGAGGGCTGCAGCATCGCTGGATCCCATGGCTCGAGGGCGATGCGCCCGTCGTCGATCTCGGCGAGGATGTCGCGGTCGGAGAGAAGCACGGGATGCAGCCTAGTGACCCGGGGCCGCTGCAGACCCGTGGCGTGCGGATTGGACAATGCCCCGGTGACCTTCCATCGCTACGTCGCCCTCGGCGACTCCTTCACCGAAGGCGTCGGCGACCCGGACCAGACCCGCCCCAACGGCCTGCGCGGCTGGGCCGACCGGGTGGCGG
>NZ_JAOPXV010000050.1 GCF_025964975.1 Nocardioides sp. | reverse complement strand
GCAGATGGGGTCGATCTCGGTGACGATGACGCGAGCGCCCTGGCCGCGCAGCGACTCGGCGGAGCCCTTGCCGACGTCGCCGTAGCCACACACGACCGCGAGCTTGCCGCCGATCATGACGTCGGTCGCGCGGTTCAGGCCGTCGATCAGCGAGTGACGGCAGCCGTACTTGTTGTCGAACTTGCTCTTGGTGACCGAGTCGTTGACGTTGATCGCGGGGAAGAGCAGCGTGCCCTCGCGGAAGCGGTCGTAGAGACGCAGGACGCCGGTGGTGGTCTCCTCGGAGACTCCCCTGATGTCCTCGGCGATGGTGGTCCAGTGCTGCGGCTTGGCCTCGACCGAGCGGGCCAGCACGCGCAGCACCTCCTTGAACTCCTCGTTGTCGGTGCTGTCCTGCGGCGGCACGACCCCGGTCTTCTCGAACTCCACGCCGAGGTGCAGCAGCATGGTGATGTCGCCACCGTCGTCGAGCAGGACGTTGGGTCCGACCGGGTTGCCGTCGGCGTCGGTGAAGTCGAAGACCTTCTCGGCCTCGTCCCAGTACTCCGCGAGCGACTCGCCCTTCCAGGCGAACACGGGAGTGCCGGCGGGCGCGTCGACGGTGCCACCGGTGGACGGGTGACCCACGACGACCGCCGCTGCGGCGTGGTCCTGGGTGGAGAAGATGTTGCAGGTGGCCCAGCGCACGTCGGCACCGAGGGCGGTGAGCGTCTCGATGAGCACGGCGGTCTGGATCGTCATGTGCAGGGATCCGGCGATGCGGGCTCCGGCGAGCGGCTGGCTCGCTGCGAAGCGCTCGCGCATCGCCGTCAGTCCGGGCATCTCGTGCTCGGCGAGCTCGATCTCCTTGCGGCCGTACTCGGCCAGGCTGAGGTCAGCGACCTTGAAGTCCATCGTTGTCTCCTGAAGTGTGTGGAGCGCGTCTGCGCCGCACGTCTGTGCGCCGTCGGGATCTCCCACGCTGACCTCAGAAGCGTAGAACCGGCCTCACCGATTCTCAGAATCCTCGACGGGCTCGTCACGCCCCTTCTTGGGCTCCTCGTTGTGCACCGTCTTGTTCCGCTGGGGCACGAGGTGCATGAGGGCAAGGACGAGACCGCCGACGACGAGACCCAGGACCGCCGAGAGGACCGTGTTGACCAGCCATCCCGCAACGCCGCCGACGGCGCCTAGCGCGTGATGGACGTCCTCCTCGAGGTGGTGCACGAAGGCGTACGGCGCATGCAGGACGTCGGCGACGGTGCCACTCAACGAGGTGGACAGCTCGTCCAGGCTGATCAGGAGGATGTGTCCGCCGACCCACAACATGGCTGCGGTGCCGATCACCGAGATGACGGCCAGCACCTGGGGCATGCCGGCGACCAGCGCGTAGCCGACCTTCTTGGCCACGCGGGACGGCTTGCTCGCGAGGTGGACCCCGACGTCGTCCATCTTGACCAGCAGCGCGACGAAGCCGTAGACGGCAATGGTGATGAAGATGGCGACCACGATCAGGATCACCGCCCGGGTAAGGAAGCCCGCGTCGGGCTCGGAGTCCACGACCTCCTTGAGGGCGATCACCATGATCTCGGCCGAGAGGATGAAGTCGGTCCGGATGGCTCCGGCCACGGTCTCCTGCTCGTGCTCGGGCGTGAGCTCGCCGAGCTGCACGGCCTCCGCATCGGTCTCCTGGGCGTGACCGTGCCCGCTGATCTTCTCCCACACCTTGTGGGCACCTTCATAGGCGAGGAAGGTGCCGCCGAAGATCAGCAGGATCGGCAGCAGCCAGGGAGCGAACTCACTGAGCAGCAGGGCCGCAGGGAGGATGAAGAACAGCTTGTTGCGCAGCGAGCCGATCGCGATCTTCTTGATGATCGGCAGCTCGCGCGCTGCCGCGGAACCCTGGAGGAACTGGGGCGTCACGGCCGTGTCGTCGACCACGACCCCGGCGGCCTTTCCGCTCGCTCGGCCGGCGGCAGCCCCGATGTCGTCGACGGAGGCGGCGGCGAGCTTGGCCATCGCCGCCACGTCGTCGAGTAGGGCGAAAAGTCCTGCGGCCATCAGGCGGTCTCCCTCGCGTCGCTCACGAGATCACCCTATCGAGCGCTCATTCATCGACGAGACCGACGCGGAGGTACTCCGCGGCGTACAGGCCCTGCAGCATGAGCGAGGCGTAGCGCGCGACCTCGGTCGTCGCGTCGGTCGTCAGGGTCTCCGTGCGTACTCCACGCTCGGCTGCGGCGGCATGGAGCCGACCACGCTGTTCCCGCACGGCCGGGTCCTCGGCTCCGTCGTCGAGGACGACGAGCAGCGGGCGCCGTTCGCCCACCCCCTCGGCGAAGGGGTCCTCGAAGACGTCTCGCTGCCGGGTCGCCTCGATCAACGGAAGGAGGTGATCGGCATCAGCCGCGAGCGCGCTGCGACCACTGGCGCGGCGCATCGACTCCGCAACCCGTCGGGCAGCGCGGGCGGCGAGGACGGAGCCGCCCCAGACGATCGGTGTGGTGTCGGCCAGGGCGATGGCCAGCATCTTCGCGGGGTTGACGGCCAGGTCTCGGTGGGGCGAGCAGGAGAGGGCGACCTCGTCCAGCGCCGTGGCGACGCTCTCGGCATCGGCGCGCGGGCCCAGGCCGACCTGCTCAAGGTAGTCGAGCATGACGACCGCGGTGGCGAGCTGGTCACCGGTGACGGTCGGCAGGATCGTGGTGTAGCGACCAGCAGCGTGCTCGGCGACCAGCGAGGTGGGCGGACATGCGACCACGACCTGGGCCCCGCGGCGTACGGCCTCGGCGACCGCGGACGCGGACCCTGAGTCCGAGCCAACGGGTGCCAGCATCACGACCAGGTCGAGGCTGCCGGTCCACCCGGGCAGTGCCGGGGCGGTCCAGGCGACGAACGGGACCGGGCACCGCGGCTCCAGGACGGCTCGCAACAAGCGGGAATCGGGACCGGCTGCGATGACGGCACGGGGTCTCGACGACGTGCGGTCCCGGGCGATCGCCTCGGCGGTGGCGCTGGCGGCGTCGTGGGACTCGCGACGCACCCGAGCGCCGCTCTCCGCCAGGCTCCTCAGCCTGAGGCCGAACGCCTCCAGCACGGCCTCGTCGTCCAGCCGGGACTCGTCGAACCACGTGGCCATGTCGCTCCCGCTCCCGACTCAGCCCGGCTTGCGGGCTTCGTCGACCAGCAGCACCGGGATGTCGTCGCGGACCGGGTAGGCCAGGCCGCAGCCGGCGCAGACAAGTTCCTCGCCCTCCGCGACCAGGTCGCCGTGGCAGTCGGGGCACACGATGATGTCGAGCAGACCCTGGTCGATGTTCATGACTGACTCCTGATGATCGTGAGGATCTCGTCGCGGACGCGCTCCATGGTGGCACGGTCCCGGCCCTCGGCGTTGAGCCTCAGCAACGGCTCGGTGTTGGACGGACGGACGTTGAACCACCAGTCGTCATGGCTCACGGTGAGCCCGTCCAGACGGTCGGTGGTGACACCTTCGGCGTCGGCGTACTGCTTCTCCAGTCCGTCGACGATGCTGGCCTGGTCGGCCACGGTCGAGTTGATCTCGCCGCTGACGACATAGCGCTCGTACGCCGACAACAGCTCGGACAGGGGTGCGTCGGTCTCCGCCAGCGCGGCCAGCGCATGCAGGGCCGCCAGCATGCCGGAGTCGGCCTTCCAGAAGTCACGGAAGTAGAAGTGGCCACTGTGCTCGCCACCGAAGATCGCCCCGGTCTGGGCCATGGTGGCCTTGATGTAGGAGTGGCCCACGCGCGTGCGGACCGGCTTGCCGCCGAGCTCGGTGACCAGCTCCGGCACGGCACGGCTCGTGATGAGGTTGTGGATGATCGTCGAGCCGGGCTCCTTGGCGAGCTCGCGCGCTGCGATCAACGAGGTCAGGGTCGACGGCGAGACAGCCTCGCCCCGCTCGTCGACGAGGAAGCAGCGGTCGGCGTCGCCGTCGAAGGCGAGTCCGATGTCGGCCCCCTCGGCCAGGACCCGCTGCTGCAGGTCGACCAGGTTGGCCGGCTCGATGGGGTTGGCCTCGTGGTGGGGAAAGGTGCCGTCGAGTTCGAAGTACATCGGTACGACCTCGGTGCGGTCGGCGCCGAGGCGCTCGAAGACCGCCGGCGCCGTGAGCCCGGCCATGCCGTTGCCCGCGTCGATGACGACCTTCAGGGGTCGCCCCACCCCGGGCTCCGGGACGGGGGCCAACCACAGCAAATGCGCGGCGTAGTCCTCCAGCACGTCCTGGTGGCTGATCTTTCCGACGCTCGCCGCGGCCCGATGTCCACCACGGACCACCGAGTCCCGGATCTGCACAAGTCCCGTGTCGGAGCCGATCGGCAACGCGCCCGGGAGACACATCTTCATCCCGTTGTACCCCGCGGGATTGTGGCTGGCGGTGAACATCACGCCCGCGTGGTCGAGACGCCCGGAGGCGAAGTAGAGCTGGTCGGTCGAGGCCAGCCCGATCATGATCACGTCGGCGCCGGCCTCGGTGGCGCCGGCTGCGAAGGCAGCGGCCAGTCCGGGCGAGCTGGGCCGCATGTCGTGGCCGATGACGATCGTCGGGGCGCCGATCACCTCGCCGAAGGCGACGCCCGTCGCGCGCGCCAGGTCCTCGTCGAGCTGGTCGGGGACGGTGCCGCGAACGTCGTAGGCCTTGAAGATGGCGTTGACGTTGCTCGGGTCCAGCGTCGCACTCGTCGGCATGGGGGGCAGCGTAGTCAGGGGGCTGCGTGCCGGTCCGGGTCGGTCCGGTCGGCTAGTGCCGGAGCGCCATCACGACGCCGACGTGGTGGGGCAGTCTGCGCACGAGGGCCCGGACGTCGCTCACAGGTGGCTCGCCAGCCGGTTGCCCAGGTCGGCGATCCGCTCCGGGTCCCCTGTCGCCCCCGGTTGCCACGGCACTTCAAGCCGGTCCTTGGTGGCGTCGGGATAGCGCGGGACGACGTGCAGGTGGAAGTGGAACACCGACTGCCACGCCCTGCGCCGGAGCAGCTGAGGAGATTGACACCGTCGGCGTCGAACACCTCGACCGCAGCCTTGGCGATGCGTTGGGCGGCGCTCGTCACGTCGGCCAGGTCTTCGGCGCTGATGTCCAGCAGGTCCCGGCTGTGCCGCTTCGAGATGACCAGCACGTGCCCGTCGGAGGCGGGGTTGATGTCCATGAAGGCATACGTCGAAGCGCCCTCGGCGACCTTGACGCTCGCGATGTCGCCGGCGGCGATGCCGCAGAAGAGGCAGAAGTCCGTCATGCGCCTCACGCTAGCGAGTCGCGGGACTCGTGCGGTACGAGCCGCCCCACCCTCGTGGCGTCGCGCTCGACACTGTCCAGGCCGATCGATCCTCGACCCGGCGCACCTCGATCTCCGAAGTGGACGGGGTAGGAGTTTCGAGATTCGACCCTGCCCCGCGTCCCGTCAAGCGGTCCGGGCGTGCCTGTGGCCCCGCAGCATGTTGGTCAGCGGGGTCTGGGGCGGTGCTGCCACTGGTGAGGCGGCTGGCCGGTGGCGTCGACGTCTCGGTCAGCTGGGCTGGAAGAGCCGAGAGGTCGGGAACCCGTGTGGTCGCGGAGGAACTCGTCACCCAGTGGGCTGGTCCAG
>NZ_JAOPXV010000045.1 GCF_025964975.1 Nocardioides sp. | reverse complement strand
TCCAGCGGTTCCTGTCGCAGAACACCTACGTCGCCAAGCAGTTCACCGGCATCGAGGGCTCGACGGTCCCCGTGGCCGACACCATCGAGGCGTTCAACAAGATCGCCGACGGTGAGTACGACCACGTGGCCGAGCAGGCGTTCTTCATGTGCGGTGGTCTCGACGACGTCGAGGCCAAGTGGGCTGAGATCCAAAAGGGTCTGTGATGTCTGACTCGACACTGCACGTGGAGCTCGTCGCGGCGGACCGGCTGGTCTGGTCCGGCGAGGCGAAGATGGTGATCGCGCGCACCACCGAAGGTGACGTGGGCATCCTCGCCGGCCACGCGCCGCTGCTCTCGGTGATCATCGAGGGCGTCGTCGACGTGCAGACCGCCGAGGGCGAGACGTGGGTGGCTGCAGTGGACGCCGGCTTCATGTCGGTGGCCAACAACCGGGTCTCCATCTTGTCCGAGCGCGCGGAGATGTCGCACGAGATCGACCTCGAGAAGGCTCGTCAGGACCTCGAACGGGCCCAGGCCTCGGGCGAGAACAGCGACGAGGCCAAAGAGGCCGTACGCCGCGCAGAAGCCAGGATCCGCGCAGTGGAGCGGGCTTCCTGACTCCACGCACCCCAAGGCCGATAGGGTGAGCGCACGAACCACGCGGTTCGTGCGCTCACCTCATTTGTCCCCTTCCCTCCACCCACGCGCGACCAGCAGGAGAGTGGATGCCCGACTGGCAATGGCTGCTCCAATCCGCTGGTGTGCTCCTGCTCATCCCCCTGCTGTACGGCATTGCGCTCATCGTCCGCCGCCGGCTGTTGTCACGCCACGGCGGGACCTTCGAGCTCAGCTGCCGATTGCACACGCGGCACGCTGGGCGCGGCTGGCTGCTCGGGTTGGGCCGCTACAGCGGTGAGGAGCTCGAGTGGTTCCGGATCTTCTCCCTGTCCCCGAAGCCGAGAAGGGTCTGGTCGCGTGCCGCCCTGTCGTACTCGCACCGGCGTGACCCCGTGGGCGCGGAGCAGATGTCGCTCTATACCGGGCACGTGGTCGTGGTGTGCGAGACGGGCGACGGCAAGGTCGAGCTCGCCATGAGCGAGGCTTCGCTCACCGGATTCCAGTCCTGGCTCGAGGCCGGACCGCCGGGCACCGACTGGGACCGCCACCGCAACTAGGAGAGACCGTGCCACACCTGACCACCGCCCGGAACGCGGTGGGCCTGAGCTTCTTCCTCAACGGGTGGGTGTTCGCGAGCTGGGTCTCGCGCATCCCCGAGGCCCGCTCCAGCTTCGCCCTGACCAACGGACAGCTCGGGCTCCTGCTGCTCGCCATCGCTGTCGGTTCACTGATGGCACTGCCCACGACGGGCGCCGCCCTTGATCGTTGGGGGACGGTGCGGATCGTCCGGTTCGGGGCGGTGGCGGCATCGACCGGGATGACGCTGGCGGCGCTCGGACTCGGCGAGCAGCTGGCCCTGACCACCGTCGGTCTCCTCCTGTACGGCATCGGCATCGGCGTGTGGGACGTCGCGATGAACGTGGAGGGTGCCGAGGTCGAGCGAGGGCTGGGTCGCACGATCATGCCGCGCTTCCACGCCGGCTTCAGCGCCGGGACGGTCGTCGGTGCGCTGCTGGGCGCGCTGCTGGTCGAGCTGGGGGTGCCGGCTCGGCTGCACCTCGTCGCGGTGGTGGTCGTGGCCGTGGTCACCGTGTGGCTCACCTCGTCGAGCTTCCTGCCGATCGCCCCACGCCCGGAGGAGCGGACGTCGGCTGCGCGAGCCTGGCTCGAGCCGCGCACGCTCCTCATCGGCGTGATGGTGCTGGCACTGGCGACGACAGAGGGCACGGCCAACGACTGGCTGGCCGTGGCCCTCGTGGATGGGCACGACGTCTCGGCCGCTGTCGGGGTCGCCGGCTTCGCAGTGTTCGTGGTGGCGATGACCCTCGGGCGACTGGCCGGCACCACCCTGATCGACCGCTTCGGTCGGGTCACCATGCTGTGGGGCACGATGGTGGCGGCCGGGGTGGGGGTGCTGCTGATCGTCCTGGGCAGCCACCCGGTGGTGGTCGTGACCGGGATCGTGCTGTGGGGGGCCGGCGCCTCCCTGGGCTTTCCTGTCGGCATGAGTGCTGCGGCCGACGACCCGGCCCGGGCAGCGGCCAGGGTCAGCGTGGTCTCCACGATCGGGTACGCCGCGTTCCTAGCCGGGCCCCCGTTGCTCGGGTTCGTCGGGGACGAGGTCGGCACCCTCACGGCGCTGCTGGTGGTCGCCGTACTCCTGGTCCCCGCGGCCCTCGTGGTGCCGGCGGCCCGCGAGGGTCAGGTCGGCGAGCGCCCGGTCATCCCAGCACCCGGCGCATGAGAGCCGGGGCAGCTTGCTCGCCACGCCGTTGGTCTGTCCGATGACCTCGAACCCGCACCGCTCGAACATCGACCGGGTCCCCACGAACGCCATGGTGACGTCCATCCGCCCCTCCGGTCGACGGGGTAGGTCTCGACCGCGGGTGCGCCCTGCGGTGCGGCCTACGCCACGGCGCCCCCGATGAGCGCTCGGTGACGCCCTGCGGTAGCTCACGACGCCGAAGCTGGTCTCGCCCGCGGCCAGGACGCGTGCCGCGCTCTCCCGGCTGCCGTCGCCCAGCTCGTCGATCTCCTTGGCACGCAGACGGTGGGACAGGCACCAGCAGTGGGTCTCGCGGCGGTTGGGGTTGATCACGTCGGCGAAGTCGTCGAAGCGCTCCGCCGTGACCGGGTGGGTGGCCCAGTCGGTCAACTCACCCCTCGGTTCCTTCGTCGCTCCCGCGCTCACCTCCGGGCACCCACAGCACGTCGCCCTCTCCGCGGTTGGCATAGCGGGCCAGGATGAAGACCAGGTCGGAGAGGCGGTTGAGGTAGGTGATCGCCAGGACGTTCATCGAGTCGGCGTGCTCGGCGTACGCCGCCCAGGCGGACCGCTCCGCCCGCCGGATGACGGTGCGTGAGACGTGCAGCAGGGCGGCGCCCTCGGTGCCGCCGTTGAGGATGAACGAGCGGAGGTTGGGCAGCTGCTCGTTGTAGTGGTCGCACCACGCCTCCAGCCGGTCGACATAGTCCTGTTCGATCCGCAGCGGAGGCCACTCGGGGTTCTCGACGACCGGGGTGCAGAAGTCCGCACCCACGTCGAAGAGGTCGTTCTGCACGTGGACGAGCACCTTGACGACGTCCGGCTCGAGCTGGCCATGGGCCACGGCCACGCCGATCGTGGCGTTGGCCTCGTCGACGTCGGCGTAGGCGTGCAGCCGGAGGTCGTTCTTGGTGGTCTCGCTCATGTCGCCGAGTCGGGTGGATCCGGCGTCGCCGGTGCGGGTGTAGATGCGGGTGAGGTTGACCATGGAGCGAGCCTAGCGAACACAGAGACCCGGTCACTCCAGTCACATGCGTCACAGTCCGGACGCCGCGCACTCGCGACGTCCTGATTCCGGTGGCCGCTGCCCGACGGGCACAGACACCCTAAAAAGGTGTAGCGCCAATGCAACGAATCGGCGGACCATGGCGTCATAGTCGGTGACAGCGGTCACGTGCTCTGCGCGAGGCTCGGGGGACGCGCAGCACGAACACAGGGGTACATCGAATGGACATCACGAGCTACGGACCGACGCTGGTCCTGCACGGCGACTTCGATGTGCGCAGCACCTTCCAGGTGCGCTCAGCCCTCTACGCGTTCCTCGAAGGACAGGATCAGGACGTGGTCGTCGACATGTCCGACGTGGACACGATCGACGTGGTCGCCCTCCGCGTGCTCGCCGTGGCCACGCGCCAGGCCACCCGTTCGGGACACCACCTGACCCTGCGCAACTGCGGGCCCTCGGTCCGCCGCATGATGCACCTCTCGCGTCTCGCGCACTCCTTCGAGGTCGAACGCGCCGCCGCAACCGCCTGACCGGGTGGGGTTCTTCACACATCCAGCCGGTGACTCACGGGTAACCGGGCCATACCCTGTGCCCATGACGGACAAGCAGGTCGACGCTCCACTGGCCGAGGACGCCCGCCCCGAGAAGGACCGCCCGTGGGTGATGCGCACCTACGCCGGTCACTCGACTGCGGCGGCATCCAACGCGCTCTACCGCGGCAACCTCGCCAAGGGCCAGACGGGCCTCAGCGTCGCGTTCGACCTGCCGACGCAGACCGGCTACGACCCGGACTCCCCGCTCAGCCGCGGCGAGGTCGGCAAGGTCGGCGTCCCGATCCCGCACCTGGGGGAGATGCGCCGCCTGTTCGAGGACATCCCGCTCACCGGGATGAACACCTCGATGACCATCAACGCCACCGCGATGTGGATGCTCGCGATGTACCAGGTGGCAGCGGAGGAGCAGAACCCCGGCGTCGACGTCCGCGAGGTCGCCGCCCAGCTGGCCGGGACGACGCAGAACGACATCATCAAGGAGTACCTCTCCCGCGGGACCTATGTCTTCCCGCCCGAGCACTCGCTGCGCCTGATCAGCGACATGATCGCCTACACGGTCCACGAGATCCCCAAGTGGAACCCGATCAACATCTGCAGCTACCACCTGCAGGAGGCCGGCGCCACGCCCACGCAGGAGCTGGCCTCTGCACTGTGTACGGCGATCGCGGTGCTCGACCAGGTCAAGAACTCCGGGCAGGTCTCCGAGGACGACTTCGAGAAGGTCGTCGGCCGGATCTCGTTCTTCGTCAACGCCGGGGTCAGGTTCGTCGAGGAGACGTGCAAGATGCGCGCCTTCGTCCAGCTGTGGGACGAGATCACCCGTGAGCGCTACGGCGTGCAGGACGAGAAGATGCGCCGGTTCCGCTACGGCGTGCAGGTGAACTCGCTCGGTCTCACCGAGGCGCAGCCGGAGAACAACGTCCAGCGCATCGTGCTCGAGATGCTCGGGGTGACCCTGTCGAAGAACGCGCGCGCCCGCGCCGTACAGCTGCCTGCCTGGAACGAGGCGCTGGGCCTGCCTCGCCCCTGGGACCAGCAGTGGTCACTGCGCCTCCAGCAGGTCCTCGCCTTCGAGTCCGACCTGCTGGAGTACGACGACATCTTCGACGGCTCGCACGTGATCGAGGCCAAGGTCGCCTCGCTCGTCGAGAGCGCCAAGGCGGAGATCGACCGCGTGCAGGCCCTCGGTGGCGCGATCGCAGCCGTGGAGTCGGGCTACATGAAGCAGGCGCTCGTCAGCGCCCACGCCACGCGTCGTGGTCGCATCGAGTCCGGCGACGAGATCATCGTGGGCGTCAACAAGTTCACCACCACCGAGCCGTCGCCGCTGACGGCCAACCTCGACGAGGCGATCATGGCGGCCGACCCCCAGGCCGAGCAGACCGCTCTGGACTCGGTCGCAGCGTGGAAGGAAGCCCGGAACGAGGACGAGGTTGCCGCCGCGCTGGCTGCACTGGCCGCCGATGCCAAGACCGACAAGAACCTCATGCACGCCACCCTGGCCGCGGCGCGCGCCGGGGCGACGACGGGGGAGTGGGCGGGGACGCTGCGGGAGGTCTTCGGCGAGTTCCGTGCCCCCACCGGCGTCTCCGGCGCCGTCGGCGTCGCGGAGACCGGCTCGGAGCTGACCGCGGTCCGCGACCAGGTCCGGGCGACCGGCGAGGCTCTCGGTGGTCGGCTGCGCCTGCTCGTCGGCAAGCCCGGTCTCGACGGTCACAGCAACGGTGCCGAGCAGGTCGCCGTACGCGCACGAGACGCCGGCTTCGAGGTGATCTACCAGGGGATCCGGCTCACGCCCGAGCAGATCGTGGCCGCCGCCGTGGCCGAGGACGTGCACTGCGTCGGTCTCTCGATCCTGTCCGGTTCGCACATGGAGCTGGTGCCCGACGTCCTGGACGGGCTTCGCGCCGCCGGGCTGGACGACGTCCCGGTGATCGTCGGCGGCATCATCCCGGACTCCGACGGCAAGCGGCTGCTCGAGCTCGGGGTCGCTGCGGTCTACACACCCAAGGACTTCGGGCTGACCGAGATCATGGGCGGCATCGTCCAGGTGATCCGGAACGCGAACGGCCTTTAGCCGCCCGGGGGCGGACTCCGCCGATGGTGATCCGGAACGCGAACGGCCTCGACTGATCACCAGCCGCGGCTGCCCGGGACGCCCGTGAACGGGCCGACCACGCGGTCGGTGATCCAGCCGCCGTAGAAGCCGCCCTCCTGGGCGCGGACCACCTCGCCGTCGATCAGGCACGCCTCCACGAGGCCGGGGGCATGATCGACACGTGGTCGCGGATGGCCTCGAAACCCCGGGTGGGCTCAGCGTAGGTCCAACCCGCGCGGGACGCAGTGGCGCGGAGAGTCACGAGGTCGTAGTAGGTCGCCACGCCCTTCCACTCACAGAACGACGTTCCGCCGACCGCGCGGAGCACGCCGGGCTCGAAGGCGTCGAGCGGGAGGTAGTACGACGGCGGATGGCTCGTCTCCAGCACGCGCACCGAGGCCTGCGTGCTCGCCACGACGACGCCGCCGAGCCGGACCTCGATCGTCTCGTCGCTCGGCTCCACGCGCGGCGGGCGCGGGTAGTCCCACGCCGACTCCTGGCGGGGTCCGGGTGGATGGGGAGTCACTGGTCGCATGCTGCCAACGTACGGGTGCCTCGACTGCGACGGCTCCTCTCCGCAAGACTCGGGGGCATGGGACGAGTGCTGGTCGTCGGCGCGGGGGTCATCGGGCTGTCGTGCGCCGTACGCCTGCTCGAGGCGGGCCACCGCGTCGATGTGGTGGCAAGGGACCTGCCGCTTGAGTCGACGTCGGCCGTGGCCGCAGCGATCTGGTATCCCTACCGCGCTCTCCCGCAGGACCTCGTCACCACCTGGGGAAAAGCGTCCTACGCTGCCTTCGAGGCGTTGTCCCGCCAGCACGGCACCGGCGTCTCCGTGGTGCTGGGCACCGAGGTGTTCCGGTCCCAGGTGCCCGACCCGTGGTGGCGGGAGGCCGTGCCCGACCTGGATCGCGAGACGGCCCTCCCGGCGGGCTACGTGGACGGCTGGACCTTCGCCACGCCCCTGATCGAGATGCCCACCTACCTGCCGTGGCTCGCCGGCAGGGTGACCGAGCTGGGTGGGACGATCACCAGGCTCAGCCTGTCCGATCTCCCCTCCGGCCCCGACCTCGTGGTGAACGCAAGCGGCGTCGGTTCCCGACGGCTCGCCGGCGACGCCGACGTGGAGCCCGTGCGCGGTCAGGTGGTCCGCGTCGAGCAGGTCGGCCTCGACCGCTGGTGGCTGGACGGCGCCGGTCTCACCTACGTCGTCCCGCGCTCGAAGGACATCGTGGTGGGTGGCACCGACATCGAGGGGGAGTGGAGCCGTACGCCGGACCCGGCGGCTGCTGATGAGATCCTGGCCCGCGCCCGCACGCTGGTGCCCGAGCTGGCAGGTGCGAGGGTGCTGGGGCACAAGGTGGGGCTGCGGCCCGCCCGTCCATCCGTCCGCCTCGAGCGCGTCGGCGACGTCATCCACTGCTACGGCCACGGCGGAGCCGGCGTCACGCTCAGCTGGGGGTGTGCGGACGCCGTACGCGACCTCGCTGATGGCGCTCGATAGCGTGACGGCATGAGCGACCTCCAGTGCGCCGTCCGGGTCTTCGTGGCACGGCACGGGGAGGCGGAGTACGAGACCGACGTGCTCGCCGACCGCGGCGGGAGCCTCACGCGGCTGGGTCGTGAGCAGGCGGCCGCCCTGGCCGACATCCTCGTCGGTGAGCGGATCGCCCACGTCTACGTGAGCTCGATGTCGAGGGCGGTGCAGACCGGCGAGATCGTGGCGGCGAGGCTCGGTGTCGCCGTGACCGTGCGTGAGGCGCTCTGCGAGTTCTCCGTCGGGTCGTATGCGGGGCAACCGGTCGAGCCTGACCCGTTCGCCGCCACCTACGGGCACTGGCTCGCCGGGGACCTGGCGGCGCGGATCGACGGGGGCGAGTCCGGCGCCGAGGTGGTCGAGCGGGTCAGCGCAGTGCTCCAGGAGATCGCCGACGCGCACCGAGGCGAGGCTGTCCTGGTCGTCAGTCACGGCGGGGTGATGTGTACGGCCCTGCCCCAGCTTGCAGGCAACCTGTCGGCCGGCCATCCCGCGGGCCGCGCGCTGGCCAACTGTGCCGTCGTGCGGCTCGACGCGGACATCGACGGCTGGCTCGCCCGGTCCTGGGCGGACGAGGGCCTCCCTTCGCGCGCCGGTCACAGCCACTCTGGCGCAACCTGACCGACGTCAGTCAGGTTGCACGACGGCCGTTCCTTCGTCCCCCCGGAGGGGTGCTCAGAACAGCCGGTGGCTCGGGTCGTCCATGCCGCGCAGCGCGTCGTAGTCGACGACCGCGCAGGCGATGCCGCGGTCCGTGGCGAGCACGCGCGCCTGGGGCTTGATCTCCTGGGCGGCGAAGATGCCGCGGACGGGGCCCTTGCTCGAGAGCAGCGGGTCGCGGTTGAGGAGCTCGAGGTAGCGGGTGAGCTGCTCGACGCCGTCGATGTCGCCGCGGCGCTTGATCTCGACGGCGACGCTGAGGCCCGCGTCGTCGCGACACATCAGGTCGACCGGGCCGATGGCGGTCGGGAACTCGCGGCGTACGAGCGTCAACCCGTCGGCGAGGGAGGCGGGGTGGTCGGCCAGCAGCTCCTGGAGGTGCTTCTCGACGCCGTCCTTCTGGAGCCCGGGATCGATGCCCAGGGCGTGCGAGGTGTCGTGCTGGATCTCCTCGATCAGGATCCGCAGGGTGTCGTCGGTCTTGGCCGCCGTCACGGTCCACTCGACCTGCCCGTCCTCGGTGGCCGCCTCGCGGAAGGTCGCCGGGGGAGACATCCAGTTGAGCGGCTTGTAGGAACCGCCGTCGGAGTGCACGAGCACCGAGCCGTCGGCCTTGATCATCAGCACCCGGGTCGCCATCGGCAGGTGGGCGGTCAATCGACCGGCATAGTCGACCTGGCAGCGCGCAACGACGATCCTCACGAGCAGGGAATGTACCCGCGGCCCTCCGAGGCGTGATGATCGCCGTGCAAGCATGGCGACCGTGAGTGTCACTGACAACGCGACCAACTTCGACGTACGCGAGATCCGGCGGGCCTTCCCGGGCCTTCGCCCCGACCTGGCCCGGTTCGACGGACCCGGCGGGTCGCTGGTCCCTGAGGTGGTGGCCGACGCCGTCGCCGGCGCGCTGCGAGTGGGGCTGTGCCAGCGGGGCGGGCCGAGCGCCCCCGGTCTGCTCACCGACGAGATCACCCTCGGAGCGCGTGCCGCCATGGCGCGCTTCCTCGGGGTGGACGATCGCCGCGGCATCGTGTTCGGCCGGTCGATGACCGCGCTGACCTTTGACATCGCCCGGACGCTGGCGGCCCAGTGGGGGCCGGGCGACGAGGTCGTGGTGTCGCGCCTCGACCACGACGCCAACATCCGGCCCTGGATCACCGCCGCCGAGCATGCGGGGGCGACAGTGCGGTGGTTGGACTTCGATCCGGTGACGACCGAGCCGGACGACGTGAGGTCGCTGCTCTCCGATCGCACCCGCCTCGTCGCGCTCACGGCCGCCTCCAACCTCTTCGGCACCAGGCCAGACGTCGCTGCCGTCTCCCGCGCAGCACGCGAGGTGGGCGCCTTGATGTACGTCGACGCCGTGCACCTGGCTGCGCACGCCCCTGTCGACCTCACCGCGATGGGCGCCGACCTCCTCGTCTGCTCGCCCTACAAGTTCTTCGGACCGCACCTCGGCGTCCTGGCCGCAGACCCGGCACTGCTCGAGAGGCTGCACCCCGACAAGCTGCTTCCCTCAAGCGACGCGGTGCCGGAGCGCTTCGAGCTCGGGACCCTGCCCTACGAGCTGTTGGCAGGGGTCAGGGCAGCCGTCGAGTTCGCCGAGCAGTGCGACATGGCCGCGGTCGAGGCGCACGAGCAGCAGCTGCTGACGCGGCTTCTGGACGGCTTGGGGGACATGGCCGCGGTCACCGTGCACGGCCGCGCCGGTCGGCGTACCCCCACCGTGCTGCTGACGGTGGACGGCCTCACCCCGGTCCAGGCGAGTCATCGCCTGCACGAGGCAGGCATCGTCGCGCCGGCGGGCAGCTTCTACGCCCTCGAGGCCGCGCGGCACTCAGCCGCGGGCGAGCAGGGCGGTGTCCGGGTCGGGATCTCGGCGTACACGGACGACGAGGAGATCGACCGCCTGCTGGCCGCGCTGGGAGCACTGTCTGCCACGTGAGGAACATCTCGGGTGGGACCCAGCCGCGCCAGTGACGACGCGTGCCATCATGCGGGCATGACCACTGGTGCGCCCGAGCGGGCAACTCGCAAGTTCTCCACCATCGGCGTGATCGGCCTGGGCACCATGGGCGCCGGCATCGCCGAGGTGTTCGCCCGCAACGGCTTCACCGTGATCGGCGTCGAGCTCAGCGACGAAGCCGTCGAGCGCGGGCGCGAGCACCTGGCCCACTCGACCGGCCGCGCCGTCGCCCGCGGGAAGATGTCGGAGGCTGACCAGGCCAAGATCCTCGGACACATCTCGTTCGCCACCGACCTGTCGGCACTGGCAGAGGCCGACTTCGTCATCGAGGCCGTCATCGAGTCGCTCGACATCAAGAAGGACCTCTTCCGCCGGCTCGACGACATCGTCAAGCCCGACGCCATCCTGGCCACGAACACCTCCTCGCTGCCCGTCACCGAGATCGCGACCGCCAACACGCGGCCCGGCCGCGTCGTGGGCGTGCACTTCTTCAACCCCGCGCCCGTCCAGAACCTCGTCGAGATCGTCCGGACCGTGGTGACCGAGCCCGCCGTCCTCGCCGATGTCGAGGGCCTGGTCGGCACGCTCGGCAAGAACCCCGTCGTGTGCGGCGACAGGGCCGGCTTCATCGCCAACACCTTGCTGTTCGGCTACCTCAACCACGCCGTGTCGATGTTCGAGAGCAAGTACGCCACCCGCGAGGACATCGACGCTGCGATGCGCTTCGGCTGCGGCTACCCGATGGGGCCGCTCGCCCTGCTCGACCTGATCGGGCTCGACACGGCCTACGAGATCCTCGAGACGATGTATCGCCAGGGTCGCGACCGCCTGCACGCCCCGGCCCCGATGCTCAAGCAGATGGTCACGGCCGGCCTGCTGGGGCGCAAGACCGGTCGTGGCTTCTACACCTACGAGCGCGCGGACAGCCCCGTCGTGGTCGCCGACGACAAGACGCCGTCGGCCGACGACCTCCCCAAGCTCCGGCGCACCATCTCCAGCGTAGGCGTCGTCGGGACCGGCACCATGGCCGCGGGCATCGTCGAGGTCTTCGCCAAGAGCGGGTTCGACGTGGTGTACGTCGGTCGCTCGGCCGACAAGGTCGAGGGCGTGCGCGCCACCATCGAGAAGTCCCTCGACAAGGCGATCCAGCGCGGGAAGCTCGAGGAGAGCGCCAAGGACGAGGTCCTGGGTCGTCTCACCGGCACCACCTCGCTCGACGACCTCTCCGGCGTCGACATCGTGGTCGAGGCGATCGCCGAGGACCTGCGGATCAAGTCCACCCTCTTCTCGAACCTCGACGAGATCTGCAAGCCGGGCGCGATCCTGGCGACCACCACCTCGTCGCTGCCGGTGATCGCTCTCGCCGGGGCGACGAGTCGCCCCCAGGACGTCGTCGGCATGCACTTCTTCAACCCCGCCCCGATCATGAAGCTGGTCGAGGTGGTCTCGACGGTGTCCACGGCCGAGGACGTCACGGAGACGGTCCGCGCCCTGTGCGACAAGGTCGGCAAGGTCGCGGTGTCGTGCGGCGACCGGTCCGGCTTCATCGTCAACGCGCTGCTCTTCCCCTACCTCAACGACGCGGTCAAGATGCTCGAGGCGCACTACGCGACCGCGGACGACATCGACACCGCCATGAAGCAGGGGTGTGCCCTGCCGATGGGGCCCTTCGAGCTGCTCGACGTGGTCGGCAACGACGTGTCCCTGGCGATCCAGCGGGAGCTCTACCTCGAGTTCCGCGAGCCCGGCTTCGCCCCGGCGCCGCTGCTGGAGCACCTCGTCACTGCCGGCTACCTCGGACGCAAGACGCAGCGGGGGTTCCGCGACTACACCACGCGCTGATACCAGGACCGCCTCACCCAGGCGGTCAGCGGCGAACTGTCAGCTCGATCACGGGGGAGGGGCTGTCGGCGTCGTCGGCATCGATCGTGGCGATCAGGCGTACGCCCGAGTCGTCCTCGGCGACCAGCGCCAGACCCTCGACCTTGGCGACCCGACCGTGCAGCCGCGGGATCTCGACCGTGTCCACGACGCCGGCACCGTCGAGCAGCACCAGCGCGGACCCCACGACCGGACCGTCGTCGTAGGTGTTGGGCGAGTCCTCGGCGGCGGCGCTCACCAGGACCAGACCGTCGGCCAGGGCTACGGCATCGGTGGCGGCGAGACCGACACCGTCTGCTGACCCGAGGTCGTAGCGCAGGACGTTCGTCGGCCGGGCCCGCGTGAGGGGTGCGCCGAGAGGCAGGTCCACACTGCCGCTGGGCCAGCCGCCGGCGGGAAGCCCCCGGTGGAACCAGCGGAGGTGGTCGCCCACGACGCACGCGCCCTCGAGGTTGAGCACCTCTGCCGGCACGCGCAGCGCCGCTTCGACCCTCGCGTAGAGCTCAGTCAGGTCCTCGACCTGTCGAGCGTCCTCGGTGAGCGCCACGGCCCGGCACCGGGCGTGGCTGGAGCCGGACCCCATGACCATGACCGTGCCGTCCGGGAGCACGCACGCCGACTCCAGGTCCGGCTTGAGGTGCTTGGTCCCCTCGTCGGAGGAGAACGAGTCGAGGCCGTCGACCGGGTCGAGGAGACGGAGGGGGACCGCTGTCGAGTCGCGCCAGAGGGCGCCGAGGGTGGAGTCGTCCTGGGCGATCAGCCAGCCATCGGCGTACGCGACGATCGCGGACGCGGCGCGGACCGGGCGACCGTCGTCGAAGGTGAGGCTCCACGTCGCGGTCATCTCCAGCCGCACGACGTCACCCCTGGTCCGCGACGAGAGCGGCCAGCCTGGCGCGGCTGGTGATGCCGAGCTTGCGGTAGATGTGGGTCAGGTGCGCATCGACCGTCCGCGGGGACAGGAAGAGCTCGGCCGCGATCTGCCGGCTCGTCAGTCCCTGGGCCACGCGCTGGGCGACATGTCGTTCGGCCTTGGTGAGGAGCTTCAGCGGGCCCTGGCCCCCGGTCTCCCCGCCTGCGCCCGAGAAGATGACCGCCACGGCCTGCACCGCGGCGGAGGTCAGCTCGGCATCGACGATCCAGCCCTCCGGCGGCTGCCGTCCGACCACGAGCGGGCTGTCTGCGGCATAGCCCCACGGGAGGGCGTGCCGGGGAGCCCGCAGCTCCGCGGCCGCAGCGACCAAGGCGCGGGAGTCGCGCAGACCGCGCTGCTGAGCGGTCCACGCGAGGCCGTCGAGGGCGTCGGCTGCGCGCAATGGCATCTTCATCGTCGCTGCCCGGTCGAGCGCTGCCAGGAACGTCGTGACGGCCTGACCCTCGTCGCCACCGGCCAGGAGCGCCCGGGCGAGCAGGAGCCGGCACTCGACGGCGTCGCGACCGAGCCCCGTGCTGTCGGCGAGGACGACCGCGTCCGCCGCGAGACCGGCAGCACGCTGCTGGTCACCGTCGCGGAGCAGGTCGCGGGCATCCTGGGCCAGCACCGGGATCCGGACCGCCCAGGGCAGGCTCTCACGGTCGACGTCGACTGGTACGAAGGCAGGGTCGAGGTGGCGGAGCAGCGTCTCGGCGAGCAGGGCGACACGGTCCTCGGCGATCGCCCGGGCATCGCTGGCCGCGGCACGAGCCGCCGAGGCTGCCTCCGTGGGGCGGCCCTGCTCGAGCGCGATCTTGGCAAGCAGGGTCCGCGCCGACAGCGAGATCCAGCGCTCGTCCTTCTCCTCCCGCTCGGCGAGGAGCGACGTCAGGGTCGCCGTCGCCTCCCGGAAGGCGCCCCGGGAGACCTGGACGTCCGCCAGCGTGCGCGCGGCCTGTCGCGTGATCTCGGTCTCGGTGCCCAGCTCGAGGGCACGCCGCGCCTCTGCCTCTGCCTCGGTCAGGGCGCCCGCGTCGAGGTGCATCTCGGCGCGGATCGAGGCGTTCTTGGCCAGCTCGCCGTGAGGGTCCGTCGCGCTGCGGGCGTGCTCGTCGGCCCGCTCGAGGAGCCAAAGGCCCTCGTAGGTGCCCCGCACCTCCGACGCTGCGATCCCTGCTCGCCGGGCGACCTGGGCGCCGATCACCGCCGGTCCGTCTCCGCTGATCAGGGTCGTCTCGAGGATCTCGACCGCGTCCTTGGCCCGCATGGAGGTGTAGAGGGAGGAGAAGATCCGGTTGGCCAGGCCATAGCCGAGGGCGCGCGTGCCGTCATCGGCGCAGGCGGCCTCGATGGCGGTCCGCATGACCGGCAGGTCGCCGAGCCAGACGGCGTCGCCGGCACCGGTGTTGAGGTCGGCCGGTGCCACCCGGTCGGCCCACCTGAGCAGGGCGCGCCTCGTCTCGAGAGGGTCGTCGGTGGAGGCGGTGAGGAACTGGCCGTGGCGGCGGATCGGGGTGAGCATGTCGAAGCGGCCCTCGGGCGTGACCTCGAGCAGGCTGCGGCGTACGAGACCGGTGGCGATCGTGGCGGCCTGGTCCCGGTCCACGCCGGTGATCTCGGCGAGGACGTCGATCGAGACGGGCGAGCTCATCTGCGACATGCGGCGGAAGCAGCGTTGCTGGTCCTCGTCCAGGAGCTCGTAGGAGCCGTGCACCGCTTCGGAGAGGGACGCGGTCGGGACCACGTTGGTGACGCCCAGGAGGGCGATCTGGACGGCAATCTGCTCGATGAGCAGGGGCAGCCCGCCGGTGGCGTTCAGCAGGCGGCGTACGTCCTCGCCGTGGGTCTGCAGGTCGATGGGGTGACCGCCGGCTGCCTCGACGCGGTGGAGGAACAGGTCGACCGCCGCACCGGAGATCGGCTCGTGGTCACGGGGTACGGCGAAGGGTGCCACCCGCACGACGCGCTCGGCTGGCTGGCCGGCCATGGTCACCGACGTGAGGGCGAGGCGTCCCTCGGTGGTCGTCGAGACCAGCTGCTGGAAGGTGGGTCCCAGCTCGTGGGGGTCCAAGTCGAGACCGTCCACCACGAGCAGGTTGTCGTGCCCGTCCATGGCGCGGCACAGCGCCCCCTCGGCAGAGTCTCCCGGCGACGGGGGCGCATCGAGGGCATCGAGGCAGGCATCGAGGACGTCGGCGGGACGGCGCATCCCCCGGGCGTCGACCCAGACGCTGGCCGTCGTGGCTGCTGCGTGACGGGCCAGCAGTGTCTTCCCACTCCCGGGCGGGCCGACAATGCTGACCCAGCGGGACGCGGCCAGGGCAGCCGCGAGGCGAGCCTGGGTCTGCTCGCGACCAAGACATGGGGTGAGCACAGGACGAACCTATCGCTCATTTCTTCTCGGGCGGATTAGGTAGGAATACCGATGCCACGAGTGCCGTCCGCGCGAGACGGTAGCGCCGTCGCGCGTGGACCGAACAGGGGACAGCCCACCCGCTGACAGGCGTGCTGCAGGCCATGAGGATTGCCGGGGTGATCTCCAGGCCTGCAGCCGCCCCCACGCGGACAGGACCTGTCCGCCTGCTCTGCCACCATGGGCCCATGAGCGACACCACTGCCCGCGTCCTGCGCCTGTTGTCGTTGCTCCAGCAGCGGCCGGTGTGGACCGGGCCCGAGCTCGCCGAGCGCCTGGGCGTGACCACCCGCAGCATCCGTCGCGACGTCGAGCGCATGCGTGGCCTGGGCTACCCCGTGCAGGCGACCCAGGACTGGGCGGGGGCTACCAGCTCGGGCGGGGCAAGGGCCTGCCCCCACTCCTGCTCGACGACGACGAAGCGGTCGCCATCGCGGTGTCGCTGAGACTGGCTGCCGGCGGGACGGTCACCGGCGCGAGCGAGGCCGCGTTGAGCACCCTGGCGAAGCTCGACCAGGTGATGCCGCCTCGACTTCGGTCCGAGGTGAAGGCGATCCACCAGTCCACCGAGACGCTGAGCAGCAACACCGACCTCGTCGACGGCGACGTGCTGCTGACGCTGGCCAAGGCGTGTCGAGACCTGGTGAGGATTCGTTTCGGGTACGACGCCCGGGACGGCGTGGCGACCGAGCGCTGGGTCGAGCCCGTCCGCCTCGTCGCGACCGGCGGTGGTACCTCATGGCGTGGTGCGTCGAGCGGGAGGACTGGCGCACGTTCCGGCTCGACCGCATGCGCGACGTGACGGCTTCGACGTGGCGTTCAAGGCGCGTGGGCACCCCGATCCCGCCGAGTACGTCAAGAACGCGATCAGCCGTGCGCCGTACAGCAACCAGGCACAGGTGCGGGTCTTGGCTCCAGTGGCCGAGGTGTCCGCCCGGATCGACACCCGCTGGGTGACACTGACGCCGGTCGACGACGGCACGACCCTGCTGGAGGCGAGCGACGAGTCGCTGCAGCACCTCGCGGTCTATTGCGTGATGACCGGGCTGGAGTGCGAGCTCCTCCAACCGCCGGCCCTCGTCGCGGTGGCGTCCGAGCTCGCGGATCGGCTGCGGCGATCGGCCGCCCGCGGCGCGCAGCCGACCTAGGGCGCCCGCGTAGGCTGGCCGCATGGAGATGGTGCTGTTGCTCGCGATCCTCGGTGGTCTGGTCGCAGTGGCTGTCGGAGCCGGACAGACGTCGAAGAGGCGCCAGCTCGAGAGGGCCGCCGCGGAGCTGGAACCGGTCAAGCGACTGGCCGAGGAGGACGTCACGGCCCTCGGTGTCGAGCTGCAGGACCTCGACATCGACATGGCCGGCCGCGAGCTCGGGCCCGGCGAGAACGCGGACTACCAGCGTGCACTCGACGCCTATGAAGCGTCCAAGACGGCCGCGGCCGGCATGAGCAAGCCCGACGACATCCGCCACGTCACCGAGATCCTCGAGGACGGCCGCTACGCGATGGCGTGCGTGCGGGCCCGGGTCGACAAGCTCCCGCTGCCCACACGTCGGCCGCCCTGCTTCTTCGACCCCCGCCACGGCATGTCGGTGGCCGATGTGCCCTACGTCCCGCCGGGCGGGACCCTGCGCGACGTCCCCGCCTGCCAGCTCGACGCCGAACGAGTGCGAGCCGGCGCGGAGCCCGACATCCGCAAGGTGATGGTCGGCTCGCAGCGCGTGCCCTACTGGCAGGGCGGTCGCGCCTACCAGCCCTACGCCCAGGGTTACTTCGGCACCTTCGGGCCGATGGACTGGATGTTCATGGGGATGATGTTCAACGGCGGCTTCGGTGGTCTCGGTGACGGGATCGGCGCCATGGGCGAAGGCATGGGCGACATGTTCGGCGGCATCGGCGACGGCATCGGCGGCATGTTCGACGGCTTCGACGGCTTCGACTTCTAGCTCCCGCGCGCGTCCTGCGAGACTGCTGGGCATGAGCGCGACCGGACTGCACACCACCGAGCACGGCGACGACGGTCCGCGGATCGTCTTCTGCCACGGACTCTTCGGACAGGGGCGGAACTGGACGCAGGCCGCCAAGGCCCTCAGCTCCGACCATCGCGTGACCCTGGTCGACATGCCCAACCACGGTCGCTCGGAGTGGACCGAGACTTTCTCCTACGTCGACATGGCCGACTCGGTGGCGGGGCTCTTCTCCCCAGCCGACCCGGTCACCCTCGTCGGGCACTCCATGGGCGGCAAGGTCGCGATGGTCCTGGCGCTGCGTCATCGCGAGCTCGTCGACCGGCTTGTCGTGGTGGACGTCTCGCCGGTCTCCTACGACGCGGGGCGGCGCGAGTTCGCCGGCTACATCGAGGCGATGAGGGCGCTCGACCTGGCGAACCTCGACAACCGGGCCGATGCCGACGCGGCACTGCGCGACGCCGTACCCAACACGACCGTGCGGTCCTTCCTGCTCCAGAACCTCAGGCGCGAAGGGGACCAGTGGCGCTGGCAGCTCAACCTCGCGCTGCTCGGCGACGAGCTCGAGGCGCTCGGCGCCTGGCCGGAGCTCGACGAGACGTCCGACGTGCCGGTGCTGTGGATCGGGGGAGCCGACTCGCCCTACGTCCTCGACGAATACGCGCCAGCCATGGAGAGGCTGTTCTCGCGCGTACGCCGCGTGCGGGTCAAGGACGCCGGGCACTGGGTGCACTCCGAGCGGCCCGACGTGTTTCTCGACGTGCTCAGGAGCTTCCTGGACTAGCTGCGCTGCCGCGCGCTCTGCCTCATCGGCGCTGCCGCGCGCTCCGTCTCATCCGCGCTGTCGCGCGCGGTACGCAGCGACGGCTTCGCGATTGCCGCACGCCGTCGAGCAGTAGCGCCGCGAGCGGTTGCGGGACAGGTCCAGCACCAGGCCCCCGCACTCGTCAGCCGCACAGATGGCCAGCCGGTTGAGCTCGTCGGCGCGAATCACGTCGATCATCGCCATGGCGGTCTCGACCATCACCCGTCTGGCCAGCGGCGCGCCGTCGTCGATGGCGTGGACGTGCCAGTCGAGGCGGTCGTGCCGCACGAGACGGGGTACGGCGCTCGCCTCGGCCAGGATGCCGTTGACCAGCTCCACTGCGGTGTCGCGGTCTGCCGTGAGCAGGGCCCGGAGGGCACCGCGGACGGCGCGCACCGCCTTGAGCTCTGACTCGTCGCGCTGGTGCTCGCCGGAGTACTCGTGCTCGGCGTAGAACTCCGCCAGTCCCTCCACCGTGGTCAGGGTGTCGGGCTCCTCCGCGGTGTTGGCGAGCGCGACCGCTGCCTGGAGGGAAGCGGCGGTGTCATGAGTGAAAACCACGTTGACACCTTACTCGTTGGCGACTAGCGTCATGACCCATGGTGACGATGACTCATGACAGGCAGGCGGAGCGGTCACGCACCTCCACCGGACTGGCGCTGGCCTTCTTCTCGGCCACGGCCTTCGGCCTCTCGGGCGCGCTCGCCCGGGGACTGCTCGACGCCGGCTGGACGGCAGGCTCGGCGGTGGCCGTCCGCATCGGCATCGCAGCCCTCGTGCTTGCGGTGCCCGGCCTCCTCGCCCTCCGCGGTCGGTGGCACCTCCTGCGCAGGAGCAGCCTCACGGTCACGGCGTATGGCGTGGTGGCTGTCGCCGGGGCTCAGCTCTGCTACTTCTATGCGGTGAGCTACATGGAGGTGGGCGTCGCGCTGCTGATCGAGTACACCGCGCCGGTCGCCGTCGTGATGTGGCTCTGGTTTCGCCACAGCAACCGGCCCAGCCGCCTGACCGTGGCGGGTGCTGTCATCGCCTCGGTGGGGCTGGTCCTGGTCCTCGACGTGATCTCGGGCCCCGAGCTCAGCACCACCGGGGTCCTGTGGGCGCTCGGGGCGATGGTGGGCGCTGCGACGTACTTCGTCATCGGTGCCGACACCGACAACGGCCTGCCGCCCCTCGCGCTTGCGGCGTCGGGCCTCGTGGTCGGTGGAGCGGTGCTGCTGATGGCCGGCTGGGTCGGCGTACTCCCCATGCGGATGACCACGAGCGACGTGGACTACGACGGCCTTGTGGTGTCCTGGTGGATCCCCGTGCTCGCCCTGGGCCTGGTGACCGCTGCTTTCGCCTACGTCACGGGCATCGCGGCCGCCCGCACGTTGGGGTCGCGGTTGTCGTCGTTCGTCGCGCTCTTCGAGGTGCTGACGGCGCTGGTCTTCGCCTGGTTGCTGCTCGGACAGCTGCCTCGTGGGGTGCAGATGGTCGGCGGCCTGCTCGTGCTGGCCGGCGTCGTCGTGGTCAAGCTGGGGGAGGGGTCGCACGGGCTGGCTGTCGAGCCGCTGCCGCACGAGCCCGGGGTCAGCGCGCGTCCTGCCGCTTGAGGAGCACCTCTCGGTGCAGGAGCAGCAGCGCTGCCGCCACCGGTACGGCGAGCAGCGCTCCGATGACGCCCAT
>NZ_JAOPXV010000230.1 GCF_025964975.1 Nocardioides sp. | reverse complement strand
GACGACCAGGCCCGGGATCGCGGTCTTCTCGAGTCGAGGCAGTGTCTCGAGGGAGGGCGGCGTGCTCACTACTGGCCCTTCTGGGCGTAGGTCGCCTCGACCGCTTCCTTCGCCGGACGCCACCAGTCGCCGTGCGCCTGGTACCACTCGATCGTGTTGGCCAGACCGGACTCGAAGTCCTGGAACTTCGGCGCCCAGCCGAGCTCCTGGCGGAGCTTGCCGGACTCGATGGCGTAGCGCAGGTCGTGACCGGCGCGGTCGGTGACGTGGTCGAAGGCGTCCTGGGGCTGGCCCATCAGCTTGAGGATGAGCTGCACGACCTCGAGGTTGTTCTTCTCGCCGTCGGCGCCGATGAGGTAGGTCTCGCCGATCCGGCCCTTCTCGAGGATCGTCCGGACCGCGGACGAGTGGTCCTCGGCGTGGATCCAGTCGCGCACGTTCTCCCCCGAGCCGTAGAGCTTGGGGCGGATCCCGTCGATGACGTTGGTGATCTGGCGCGGGATGAACTTCTCGATGTGCTGCCAGGGTCCGTAGTTGTTCGAGCAGTTGGAGACGGTCGCGCGTACGCCGAAGGAGCGGACCCACGCCCGGACCAGGTGGTCGGACCCCGCCTTGGACGCGGAGTAGGGCGACGACGGGTTGTAGGGCGTGTCCTCGGTGAACCGCTTCGGGTCGTCGAGCTCCAGGTCGCCGTACACCTCATCGGTGGAGACGTGGTGCAGGCGCCTGTCGTGCTTGCGGACCGCTTCGAGGATGGTGAACGTGCCCAGGATGTTGGTGCGGATGAACGGGGAGGGGTCGTTGAGCGAGTTGTCGTTGTGCGACTCGGCGGCGAAGTGGACGACGGCGTCGTGCTGCGCGACGAGCGGGTCCACGACGTCCGGCTCGGCGATGTCGCCGACGACCAGGGAGACGCGGTCCTCGGGGAGCCCGGCCAGGGCTTCCTTGCTGGCCGCGTAGGTCATCTTGTCGAGCACCGTCACCCGCGCGTCGGTCTCCCGCACCAGGTGGTGGACGAAGTTGGAGCCGATGAACCCGGCGCCGCCGGTCACGAGAAGTCGCTGCATGGCCGCGATCCTAGAGGGCGAAGCGGGTTCAGCGGGCAGTGAGGGCCAGCCGCGGGGACTCGTCGAGCGCATCGACGGTCCAGGTCGCGGAGCGAGGCCCGGACGCACTCCACCCCGCCGGCAGGGAGTCGATCTCGAAGCCGCCCGGGAAGTGGACGCTGGCGCTCACCGACTGCCCCCGGACCATGCCCTGGGGATCGAGGTCGAGGCGATAGGTCAGCGCGTCACCGTTGCGCACGGCAGCGGCGGGCACGTCGTACTCCAGACGCAGGACGTGTCGCTCCTGTGGATCGAAGGCGATCGTGTGCCGGACGTAGGGCCGGCCGAAGTAGTCGCCGACGACGAAGTCGATGGGCGCGCCGTCCACCGACACCGCCTCGACCTCGGCGCCGCGGGGCAGGAAGTTGCCGACCGACTGCGTGGCGAAGCGGGTGGTGTAGCCCTGTCCGTAGTCGGGCTCGTCGCTGACGTAGGGCGGGCTGTCGTTGTGGATCTCCACCTCGACGGCCACCCGTGCGCTGCCGTCCGGCCGCAGGCGTACGTCGGAGCGGACCTGTCGCGACTGCCAGTAGTCGCTCTTGCTGGGCACGACGTTCTGGGTGAACACGCCGAGGTAGTCGTTCTCGGTCGCCGACAGGTCACCGGTGACCGCCATCCCGGAGAGGGCCCGCTGGGGGTCCTGGTCGCGGAAATAGGCAGCGAAGTGCCGGCCACGAGCCGCTTCGGTCAGCACCTCGATCTTGTCCGGGAGCCCACCGGTCTGCAGGAGTCTCTCCACGAACAGCGGGACCAGGGCCCGGTTGGCGGCCTTGCGCTCGGAGACCTCGGTGAACCGGTCGTAGCTCCCGACCAACGTCTCGACGAGGTTGTCCGCATCGACCCGACCGTAGCCCGGGACCTCCATCGGCCCGGTGAGTCCGGCCAGGCGCGCCAGCGCAATGACGTCGACCGCGAAGAGGCCGGCCATGTTGCGCCCCCGGATGCTGCGCCACGCGTTCAGCGTCTCCTCGCCGGCGACCGGCCACGAGGGCGGGATCGTCGCGTTGAGCAACCGCATGCGCCCCTTGTGGAACGGGTTGCCCTTGACCTTGCGCCAGTAGCGCGGCTGGAAGGCCGCGCGGTTGGACTCGGTGTCGACCGCCTCCTCGAACTCGATGCGGCCGTCGAGCACGGTGATCGGCGTAAGCGTGAGCGGAGTGCCGCCGGAGTAGCGCAGCTCGGCGGGGTTGAGGATCGCCACGAGGTACTTCCGCTCGCCCTCCGCGCCCAGGATGTCGGGCAGCTCACGCACCAGCGGCATCGTGGCGTCGAGGTTGTCGTAGATCGGGTCCACCTGGGCCAGTGCCTCGTCCCGGGCGGTCTCGAGCCGCGCCGAGCCCGGGCCGGTCGCCTCGATGCCCCCCAGCTCTGCACGCGCGGTCGCCAGCTGTTCGTGGGCCTCCCTCGCGTTGTCCACGAGTCTGCGGAGGGTGGGGATGTCCACCTCGCCGTTGGTGAAGAAGGTGGAGTCGGGGCCGGTGATCTCGGGGTAGGTGTCGGCCCCCAGCTCGGCCACGGTGGTCACCGCGTCGAGGGCGTCGCCGAGGTGGCGTATGTCGCGGACGCTCGTCCCAACGACCGGCACCCACTGACCGAGGAACCCCACTGGTCCCTGCACGCCGATCTGGACCGTCTCGACATCGTCGCGGGCTCGGCCAACAGCGGCGGTGGCGCCCTTATGGTCTCCGGACTCCATCGCCGTCCTCGCCGCGGCCAGCTCCGCCCGGGCCGCGTCCGCAGCGCCGGGGACGCGGGCCACCGAGAAGCCGAGAGCCCCCATGCCGATCAGCGCGGCGAGGAGCACGATGGGCTTGCGCAGCCGGGACAGGAGGGACACGGCGGTCATCCTCGCAGGGAGGCGGTGGCCGCGACCTCGAAAGACCGGGAGTCGACCGCGCCCGGACGCCCGGGCGATCGCGTTGGCACCGAGCCGGGCCATAGGGTGCCTGCATGCGGGGAATCATTCTGGCCGGCGGAACGGGGTCGCGACTCCACCCGATCACCCAGGGAATCAGCAAGCAGCTGGTGCCGGTCTACGACAAGCCGATGATCTACTACCCGCTGTCGACGCTGATGCTGGCGGGGATTCGCGACGTCCTGATCATCACGACGCCGCACGAGGCCGAGGGCTTCGACCGGTTGCTCGGTGACGGGTCGCAGTTCGGCATCAGCATCACGTTCGCCGTACAACCCAGTCCCGACGGGCTGGCCCAGGCGTTCATCATCGGCGCCGACCACGTCGGCGGGGACACCGCCGGCCTCGTGCTCGGCGACAACATCTTCTACGGCACCGGCCTCGGCACCCGGCTGCGTCGCTTCGAGAACCTCCAGGGTGCTGCAGTCTTCGGCTACCACGTGGCTGACCCCACCGCCTATGGCGTGGTCGAGTTCGACGACGAGGGCCACGCGCTCTCGCTCGAGGAGAAGCCGGCCCACCCCAAGAGCCACTTCGCCGTGCCGGGGCTCTACTTCTACGACAACGACGTGATCGGCTACGCCAAGGACCTCCAGCCGTCGCCGCGTGGAGAGCTCGAGATCACCGACCTCAACCGCATCTACCTCGAGCAGGGTCGCCTCCAGGTCGAGGTGCTGCCCCGCGGCACGGCCTGGCTCGACACCGGCACCTTCGACTCCCTCAATGACGCCAGCAACTTCGTGCGCACCATCGAGGGCCGCCAGGGCTTCAAGATCGGCGCACCGGAAGAGGTCGCCTGGCGGATGGGGTTCCTCTCTGACGCCGAGCTGGCCGAGCGCGCCGAGCCGCTCGTCAAGAGTGGGTACGGCGCCTACCTCCTCGGCCTCCTCGCCGAGCAGGCGGGGGAGTAGACCAGGGGCACGTTCAATTCCCCCGGGTAGCCGGGGGAATCGAACGTTCGCGGGTGTTGCAACACGTGGGATGGTGACGGAAACCGGGTGAGGTCACGTCGCCCCGGCGGCGAGGTCCGCCGCGACCAAGGCAGCCACCACGTCCTCGAAACCGAGGGTCGGGGCCCAGCCGAGCGCCTCCCGGGCGTGCGACGCGTCGCCCACCAGCGCGGTAGCGTCGGCCGGCCGGGTCAACCCGGAGTCGCTCGAGACGAGGTGCTCCCAGTCCGCGATCCCGGCGCAGCGGAAGGCGACCTGCGCGAAGTCCCGGACGGTGTGGCCGACCCCGGTGGCGATGACGTAGTCGTCGGGCGCCTCGGTGCGGGCCGCGCGGACCATCGCGTCGACGTAGTCCGGAGCCCAGCCCCAGTCACGTCGGGCGTCGAGGTTGCCGAGCACCAGCCCGCTCGCACGCCCCTGCGCGATGGCCGCCACCCCCGCGGTGATCTTGCGGGTGACGAAGCGGGTCGGTCGACGCGGCGACTCGTGGTTGTAGAGGATCAGGCTCGAGGCATGGAGCCCGCGCTGGCGCTGGACGGCGACCGACAGGTGGGCGTAGGCCTTCGCTGCGCCGTACGGGTTGAGCGGGCGGACCGGCGTCTGCTCGGACTGGGGCATCTGGTCGGGCTCGCCGAAGATCTCCGCGCTCGACGCCTGGACGACGCGGACGTGCTCGCCCACCTGCCGGGCGGACTCCAGGAGGGCGACCGCCGCGTGGCCGTTGACCCGGCTGACGAGGTCGGGCTCGGCCCAGGACTGGGCCACCGAGCTGATCGCGGCCAGGTTGTAGACCTCGTCGGGGGCGAGGTCGAGGACGAGCCGACGCGTCGCCGCGACGTCGGCCAGGTCGCCGACGTGCAGGGTCACCTCGGGCGGGCAGTACGGCGGCTGGGCCTCGTCGTGCAGCACGAGCGCGTGCACCTCCGTGCCCTCGGCGAGCAGCCGCTCGGCGAGGTAGCTGCCGTCCTGGCCGCCGATCCCCGTGACGAGCGCCCGGGTCACGAGGTGCTCACCAGCCGGCCTTCAGCGCGGCGAGGTCCGCGTCGACCATCATGGTCACGAGCTCCTCGAAGCCGACCTTGGGCTTCCACCCCAGCACCTGGTGCGCCTTGGTCGAGTCGCCGATCAGCAGGTCGACCTCCGCGGGACGCATGAAGCCCGGGTCCTGGCGGACGTACCTGGACCAGTCCGGGATCCCCACGTGGTTGAACGCGACGTCGAGCAGTTCCTCGATGGAATGGGTCTCGCCGGTGGAGATGACGTAGTCGCCGCCCTCGGGCTGCTGCAGCATCAGCCACATCGCCTCGACGTAGTCGCCGGCGAAGCCCCAGTCGCGGCGGGCGTCGAGGTTGCCCATGACGAGCTCGCGCTGCTGCCCGAGCTTGATGGCGGCAACGGCCTTGCTGACCTTGCGGGTGACGAACTCCTCGCCCCGGCGCGGCGACTCGTGGTTGAACAGAATGCCGGAGCTGGCGTGCATGCCGTAGGACTCGCGGTAGTTGATGGTCATGTGGTGGCCGTAGACCTTGCTGACGCCGTACGGCGAACGCGGCCACAACAAGGTCTGCTCGTTCTGCGGGACCTGCTGGGCCTTGCCGAACATCTCCGAGCTCGACGCCTGGTAGAACCGCACGGCCGAGGGGTCGTCACCGGCCTGCAGGCGGACCGCCTCCAGCATGTTGAGCACGCCGATGGCCGTGACGTCACTGGTGATGAAGGCGTTCTCCCAGGAGTAGGCCACGAAGCTGACGGCGCCCAGGTTGTAGACCTCGTCGGGCTGGCTGACGCGCAGTGCCCGCATCAGGCTGGACAGGTCGGTGAGGTCTCCGTTGTGGAGCCGGACGTCGGGGACCAGCGTCTCGACCAGCGCGCGGCGGGGGTTGTTCTGGCCGCGGATGACGCCGTGGACCTCGTACCCCTTCGCCAGCAACATCTCGGCGAGGTAGAGGCCGTCCTGGCCGGTGATCCCGGTGATGAGGGCCGTGGGCCTTGCAGTCGACATGGTGCCCAGTGTGGCAGCGTCCGCTCGGTGGGCTGTCAGGCATGAAGATCCTCGTCTGCGGTGGCGCCCGCTGCATCGGTTCGCACACCGATCGTCGGCTCGTCAAGGCCGGCCACGACGTGATGATCGTCCACAACTTCAAGACCCCGAGGGATACGCCGGCTGAGAACTGCCTCAGTCGTGCGTCGGTTCGGGCCACTAAGTTGTGCCCATGCCCCTCGACCCCCAGCTCAAGGCCATGCTCGACTTCATCGCTCTCCTCGGACAGCCGACGATCGAGGCAGGAACGCCCGAGGAGGGACGCAAGGCGATGCGGGCGATGTCGGTCGACCTCGTCAAGCCCGAGGACATCGTGCCGGTGGGCTCGGTCTCGTCCCTGATGGTCCCCGGCGGCGCGGGCGAGCGTGAGGCGCGGCTCTACAAGCCCGAGGGCGACGGCCCGTGGGACACCCTCGTCTACCTGCACGGCGGCGGCTTCGTCGTCGGCGACCTCGACACCCACGACCAGACGTGTCGCCGGTTGTGCCGCGACGCGGACCTGGCGGTGCTCAGCGTCGACTACCGGCTCGCCCCGGAGCACCCCTTCCCGGCCGGGTTGGACGACGCGCAGACGGCGACCGAGTGGGCGGCTGCCCACCTCAGCGACCTCGGTGGTGCCGAGCGGCTGGCGATCGGCGGCGACAGCGCAGGCGCCAACCTCTCGGCCGTGGTCGCGCAGCACCTCGGCGACGTCCTGACCGCCCAGCTCCTCATCTACCCGGTCACGGACGGCCTCGGTGACTACCCGTCCAGGGTCGACAACGCCGAGGGCTACTTCCTCACCGCGGCGATGATGGACTGGTTCGGCAGCCACTACGTCCCCTCCGACCTCGACCTCGAGGCCGAGCTCGCCCGCGTCGCGCCCCTGCACGGGGACGTGTCGGAGGTGGCGCCGGCGCTGGTCGTGACGGCCGAGTTCGACCCGCTGCGCGACGAGGGTGAGGCGTACGCCGACGCGTTGCGCTCGGCCGGGGTGCACGTCGACCAGGTCCGCTACGACGGGATGATCCACGGCTTCTGCGACATGGTGACCCTGAGCGCGGGAGCCGCCGATGCGGTCGCGGACGTGAACGCCCGCTTCAAGGCGCTGCTGGACAGCTAGCCCAGGACAGGCTCCCCGCGGACCGCGACCAGTGGTGGCCGATGGCCCGCGATCGACGACACCATGTCGAGCACCTGGCGTGTGGCCAGCACATCGTGCGAACGGAACAGACACACACCCATCCATGCGGCGACGGCTGTGGCCCCCAGGCTTCCGAAGAGACGGTCCTCCACCGGAAGGTCCAGCGTCTCGCCCACGAAGTCCTTGCGCGAGATCGCTTGCATCACCGGATGGCCCAGAGCCACGATTCGTGGCGTGGCACGTAGGACAGCCAGAGAGTGCCGAGTCGTCTTCCCGAAGTCCAACGTGGGGTCCAGCAGGACGCGATTCGCCGGGATGCCCGCTTGCGCTGCTCTGGCCGCACCTTCGAGCAGCGTCGCAACCAC
This sequence comes from Nocardioides sp., assembly GCF_025964975.1. Lineage (GTDB taxonomy): Bacteria > Actinomycetota > Actinomycetes > Propionibacteriales > Nocardioidaceae > Nocardioides. Next base: position 12,753 of record NZ_JAOPXV010000230.1, on the reverse strand, counting down.
GTCGTCCACGACGCCATCGGGCTCAGGCCCATAGGTGACGTCGACCGGGTCGGTCCTGGGAGGGAGGCCGCCTGTGTGGGAGCACACGATCGCCGCCGAGCACTCGGCGGCGGCGAAGACCAGCTCCGGATCAGCGCCGGCCCACGTGTCGTTGACGATGTCAATGCGGAGGTCGCTCAGCGCCGAAACGACCTCGGACCGCCAGGTGTCGACCGACACCAGCAGTTCCGGGAAGCGGTCCCTCAGTGCCGTCAGCACGGGGAGCAGTCGAGATATCTCCTCGTCCGCGCTGACGGGCGCGCCCACTTGACCTGCGCGTACGGCGCCCAAGTCCACGATGTCGGCCCCGTCGGCGACAGCTCCATCCACCGCTGCCATGGCTGCGTCAAGGTTCCGAGAGCGCGCCGGCGGGTAAAACGAGTCCTTGGTCAGATTGACGATGGCCATGATGCCGGGTGCGCCTTCTGTGAACGGACGTCCACGGAGGACAAGCGGGGTGGCTAGGGTTTGCACCCGCGAAGACTAGCGAGGGAAGGAGGCGAGGGTGGCACAACAACCTTTTGGGCAATCCGTGCTCGCGTCATTGCTGGATCCTTTCGAACCAGTCACGTTCTACGAGTCGCTCCGACGTGAACTGGGGAATATGCAGTTGGTCGGAGTCGATCGCCGGGGCCCTGTGAGCTCGCTCGCGTGGCGTGCCCGGATGGAGAGGCTGCCACTGGTCCCAGCGGTCCCGGATGATGGCATCGAGGCTCTCTGGTTCCACGGCCAGAGACTGCGGTACGACTTCCGGTTCAGCGAGCTGGCCACGACCGCCCACAGCTGGCGCCAGGCCGGAGTCGACGACGACCTGGTGCTGGCGCTGAGAATTTTTGCCCTGTCAGGGCAGGGGGAGGCGCGCATCGCCTCGCACGTGAGCCGCATCGCGCAGCTGCCCACAGCGAATCGTCAGACACGCCAGGTGTTGCTGCACGCGCTGTGGGTCTCCGTGGCCGACAAGGATGCGGAGGAGCTCTTGGGCTTGGCCGCGGAAATCACGGATCTGGGCGAGGACGACTCCCATGTGTACTTCCGCCGAGCGAGTTCCTTTCGGCGACTCGATCGACCGGACGAGGCGCGTCGCGAGATCGATCGCGCCCTTGCGGCCTTGCCAGCGGGGGAGAACGAGGTGCACCAGGACTACGTACGTGAGCGGGAGCTCATCGGGGTCAGTGAGGCGTTGGACCGCCGGGTGGAGACATCCCTGAAGCGGATACAGCTGATGGAGGATCAGCTCGCTGGCGACGTAAGCGTTCCCAGGATGCACTCGAGGCACGCGTGGCGGAAGCCGAGGAACTGGTCCGCGATGGCCTCGTCCGCTCGATGGAGCTCCTCGGACTCTTCCTGGCACTCACGGGTTTCATCGTTGGGACTGCCACGACGGCGACGTCGGCCGGGACCTATTGGATGCTGTTGCTAGCGATGGGGTGTCTACTCCTGGGAACGTTCAGCCTGCTCCTCATGATGCGGTGGGTGACGCGGGGCGAGAAGGGTGCTCGAACCAGTCGGAAGGTGCCGTCATCGCTTCCTTGAGCCTGGGTGCCCTGACCGACCTCGACGACGACGCCCTGCGCGCCCTCTACGAGCCTCCCCGGACCCCGTGGCTGCGGGTCAACTTCGTCAGCACCCTCGACGGCGCCTCGCAGGGCTCCGACGGGCTGAGCAAGGGCATCAACAACGCCGCTGACAAGCGGGTGTTCGACATATTGAGGTCCCGGGCTGATTGCCTGATCGTGGGCGCAGGTACGTTGCGTGCCGAGGGGTACGACGTCCCTCCCTTGCCGCTCGTCGTGGTCAGCCGATCCGGCGAGTTGCCCGAGGGACTGATGCACGCATCTGCTGGCCGGGTGACGATGGCGACCGTCGCACACGCGCCACACCTCGCCCGGAGCCGCTCACTGCTGGGTCCGGACGGGGTGATCGTCCTGGGGGAGGAGACTGTCGACCTCGTGGCTTTGAAGTCGGTGCTGGCCGAGCGCGGTTGGGTCGACCAGCTCTGCGAGGGCGGGCCGGCGCTCTTCGGGTCGATGCTCCAGGCGGGCATCGTCGACGAGCTGTGCCTCACCACCGTGCCGCGTCTGGTCGCCGGGACGGCGATCCGGATCGCCGGTGGGGTGGACGTCGACGTACGCCTGCGACCGGAAGTCCTGCTCGAGGAGGACGGCACCCTGCTCGGACGCTGGCTCGTCAACTGAGCACGCCCAGCTCCGCCGTCAGCTGAGCGCGCTCAGCAAGGCCTTGGTGAAGGCCGGGATGTCGTCGGGGTTGCGCGACGTGATCAGGTTGCCGTCCTCGACGACCTCCTCGTCGACCCAGTCGCCGCCGGCGTTGCGGATGTCGGTCTGCAGGCTGGGCCAGGACGTGAGCCGTCTGCCCTCGACGACCCCGGCCTCGACCAGGGCCCAGGCCGCGTGGCAGATCGACGCGACCGGCTTGCCGGAGTCCACGAAGGCCTTCACGAACGCGACGGCGCCCTCGTCGGTGCGCAGGGCGTCGGGGTTGGCGACGCCTCCGGGGAGGACGAGGGCGTCGTAGTCACTCGGGTCGGCGTCGGCGACGGTCTTGTCCACCGGCCTCGTCTCCGCCTTGTCGAGGTGGTTGTAGAGCTGGACCTCACCGGACTCCGGGGAGATGAGCTCGGCGGTGTGGCCGGCGCCGGTGACGGCGTCCCAGGGCTCGGTCAGCTCGACGGCCTCGATGCCCTCGGCTGCGGTCAGGAATGCGATTCGCTTCGTCATGGTCCCACCGTTGCCCGATCGTCGGGGGCGAGGCAACCCACCTGCGGGTGGGACCGCCGCCTAGGGTCGTCCCATGACCTTTCCGACAGACACCGTCGTCGCCGTCCTGGGTGGGACCGGTCCGCAGGGCCGCGGGCTCGCACGTCGCTTCGCCCAAGCGGGCGTCACCGTCGTGCTCGGCAGCCGCACTGCCGACAAGGCGGAGGGCATCGCCGCCGAGCTGGCCGACGCCACCGGCGGCGCGGTGACCGGCGCCAGCAATGCCGACGCGGCGGCCGCGGGGGACGTGGTCCTGGTCGTGGTGCCGTGGGACGGGCACAAGGAGCTGCTCGAGTCGCTGCGCGGACCTCTGGCCGGCAAGATCGTCGTGGACTGCGTCAACCCGCTCGGCTTCGACAAGCAGGGTCCCTACGCGCTGGACGTCGAGGAGGGCTCGGCGACCCAGCAGGCGGCTGCGATCCTCACCGAGAGCCGGGTGCTGGGCGCCTTCCACAACGTGAGTGCGGTGCTGCTGGAGGACCCCGAGGTCGAGCGGGTGGAGACCGACGTCCTGGTCCTCGGCGACGACCGGGAGGCCACCGACCTGGTCCAGGCCCTGGCGGACACGATCCCGGGCGTTCGAGGGGTGTACGGCGGACGCATCCGCAACGCCCACCAGGTCGAGGCCTTCACCGCCAACCTCATCGCGATGAACCGACGCTACAAGTGTCACGCCGGCATCCGCGTCACCGACGTGTGAGGGAATGCGGGCTGCGCGCCGGAGGTTGCGACCGGACGTGGCCCAGACCGTGACGAGTGCTGTGAAGGCGCCGGACGACGCGAGGCGGGTGTCGCTGCTCCTCGGTCTGCTCTTCGGCCTCGCCGGCATGGGCTCGTCGTCAGCCGCGATCGCGCTCCCGCTCATGGCTCCCGACCTGGGCGTCAGCGTCGGGTCGGCCGCGTGGAGCATCAGCCTCTACGTGCTGATGCTCGCGGTCACCACAGCCGTCTACGGCCGCGTGAGCGACCTGGTCGGCGTACGCCTCCCGCTCGTCTTCGGCATCACGCTGATGACCGTCGGCGCCGTCGCGGCTGCACTGGCCCCGACCTTCGAGGTGCTGCTGGTGGCCCGGCTCTTCCAGGGCGCCGGTGCCGCTGCCGTGCCCACCCTGGGCGTGGCGGCCCTCAGTGCGCGCTACGACGGATCCGTGCGCGGCCTGGCACTCGGTCGTCTCGCCGGCGTCGCTGCCGCGGTCAGCTGCCTGGGGCCGCTCGTCGGCGGACTCGTCGAGCACGCACTCGGCTGGCGCGCCGTGATGGCGCTGCCCGTCCTGGGCGTCCTGGTACTGCCCTTCCTGTGGCGCGCGCTCGTGGGCGGCGGGACCGGTGCCCGCCTCGACATCATCGGCGCGGTTCTCGTGGCCGCCACCGCCGGCGGCCTCGTGCTGCTGGTGCAGTCGCCGACCAGCGGCCTGACCATCGCCACCATCGGGGCCCTCCTCCTCATCCTGGGCGCGCCCCTCGTGGCCCTCCGCGTGCGCCACCGGCCCCACGGCTTCCTCCCGGTGTCCGTGGTCCGCAACGGGGTCGTGGTGCGTTCGGCGATCGCCGCCGCGTCGGTGCCGGCGTCGTGGTTCGCCCTGCTCGTCGGCGTCCCGGCGGTGCTCGTCGGCGCCGGCTGGGAGCCGTGGGAGGTCGGCCTCCTCCTCGTGCCGAGCGCGGCCGTCGCGCTGCTGGTGCCGCGTGTGGCGGGGCCCCTCCTGGAGCGCATCGGCGCCTCCTGGTGCCTCGTGCTCTCCGGGATCGTCGCGGCAGCGACCCTGCTCCTCGCTGCGCTGGGCACCCACCTGTTTGCGCCGATCCCGGTGGGACTCGCGGTCGCGCTGGCCACGGTGTCCTTCGGGATCGGCCAGCCCGCGCTCATCGCGCTCGTTGGCGCAGCGGTGCCTGCCGACGTCCGTGGCGTCGCCCTCGGCATCGCCACCCTGCTCTTCCTCGTCGGTGGCAGCGTGGGCTCGGCGGTGGTGGCCGGGCTGGGCGAGGTGATCGGGATACCGGGCAGCTTCGCGGCCCTCGCCGTGCTCCCCGCCCTCGGCCTGCTCTTCCTCGTGCCCGAGCTACGTCGCCCCGCCTCGTAGGCTCGGCGTCGTGAAGACGCCGTCGTACGCCGCACGGGACCGCTCCACCTGGAGGACCGCAGCGATCTGGAGCGCCGGTTTCGTCGCGGCCCTGTGGGTCTCGGAGATCATCGACACGGTGCTGGACAACCGCCTCGACGCCGAGGGGATCCGGCCGAACAGCCCCGAAGGGCTGAGCGGGATCCTGGTCGCGCCGCTGCTCCACAGCGGCTTCGGGCACCTGATGGCCAACACGCTGCCGCTGCTCGTGCTCGGGTTCCTGGTGCTGCTCGCGGGGCTGCGTCAGTGGCTCGCCGTGACGGCGATCGTGTGGGTGGTCGGTGGCGTCGGCACGTGGGTCACCGGGGGTGAGGGCACGGTGCACCTCGGCGCCTCCGGGCTCGTCTTCGGCTGGCTGACCTACTTGCTCCTGCGAGGGTTCTTCACCCGCAACGCCGTGGAGATCCTCGTCGGGGTCCTCGTGTTCTTCGTCTACGGCGGGGTGCTGCTCGGTGTGCTGCCGGGCCAGCCCGGCATCTCCTGGCAGGGGCACCTCTTCGGGGCGCTGGGCGGTGCGTTGGCGGCGTGGTGGCTGCCGACGAGGCGGCCTGCGGCGTACGCACTCGGCCGATAGGTCTCAGCCGATGGTGCCGGCGTTGTCCTTGGCGAGCGACCGCGAGATCACCATCCGCTGGATCTGGTTGGTGCCCTCGAAGATCTGCATCACCTTGGCCTCGCGCATGAACCGCTCGACCGGGAAGTCGCGGGTGTAGCCGAAGCCGCCGAGGACCTGCACGGCATCGGTGGTGACCTTCATGGCGTTGTCGGTGGCGACCATCTTGGCGATGGAGGCCTCGCGGGAGAAGGGGCGGCCGGCGTCCTTGAGCCTGGCCGCATGGAGGGTCGTCGCGCGGGCCGACTGCACGGCCGCCTCCATGTCGGCGAGCACGAAGGCCAGGCCCTGGTGCTCGATGATCGGCTTGCCGAAGGTCTCGCGTTCTCGGGCATAGGCCACCGCCGCGTCGAGGGCCCCCTGCGCCAGCCCGGTCGCCACGGCCGCGATGCCGAGGCGGCCCGCGTCGAGGCCGGCGAGGGCGATCCGGAGGCCGTCGCCCTCGGCCCCCAGCAGGCGCGAGGCAGGGACCCGGACGTCGTCGAAGCGCATGGTCGCGGTCGCCGAGCCGGTGAGGCCCATCTTCCGCTCCGGCGGGTCGGCGGTGAGCCCCTCGGTGTCGGCCGGCACGAGGAAGCACGAGATGCCGTTGCGGTCGTCGGAGGTGCGGGCCATCACCTTGTAGAAGTCGGCGTGGCCGCCGTGGGTGGTCCAGGCCTTGGCACCGTTGAGGACGTAGGAGTCGCCGTCGCGCCGGGCAGTCGTGCGCATCGCGGCCGGGTCGGAGCCGGCGTGGGCCTCGGAGAGGCAGTAGGCACCGAGCAGCGAGCCACCGAGCATGCCCGGCAGCCACTCGGAGCGCTGCTCGTCGGTGCCGAAGCTCACCAGCCCGAAGCACGACAAGACATGCACCGAGACCCCGACGCCGACCGAGGACCAGACCGCGGCGATTTCCTCGAGCACCTGCAGGTAGACCTCGTAGGGCTGGCCGCCACCGCCGTGCTCCTCGGCGTAGGGCAGGCCCAGCAGGCCTGCGTCCCCGAGCAGCCGGAAGACGTCGCGGGGGAAGGTCTCTTCTGCCTCCGCCTCGGCCGAACGGGGGAGGAGCTCCTTGGTGGCGATCTCGCGGACGAGCTTGAGCAGCTCGACGGCTTCCTCGCTCGGCAGGGTGCGGGAGGCGGTCATGCCCGGCACATTACCGGCGGCGGTAGCGGCGTCGGCTGGCCCTAGGGTGGCTGGCGTGGAAGCGCCGAAGGAGGCCCGGTCGCGGGCGCTGTACACCGTGCTGTGCCTCGGCGCGCTCGGTTTCGTGGTGCTCCTGCTCGGGCCGTGGGGGTGGCAGCTCAACCGGCTGACGGTGCGGCTCTACGTGTTCTTCCGCTCCGACCTTCCGATCGCTCCGGCGGGAGTGCTCCCTGAGCACTACGGAGTGCTGCTCAACGTCGTGCTGTTCGTGCCCCTCAGTGTCGCCTGGGCGTTGCTGACGCGATGGTCGTGGTGGCGGGTGGTGCTCGTCGCGACGGCGAGCTCGGCCCTGGTCGAGCTGGTCCAGGCGGCTCTGCTCGACCGGGAGGGTGGTGTCGGCGACATCGTGGCGAACGGCCTGGGCGCGCTGCTGGGCGCTGTTGCCGTCATGGGCGTACGTCGCCTGCGTGCTCGACGGTGAGGACGCCTGCCGCCACGAGGTCGGTCAGCAGGCGCCGCACGTCGTCAAGGACGTCGTCGACCGCCACCTCGGCCAGCTCGCTCGTGCGGAGGGCGATCTCGTCGACGGTGCCGCCGTCCTGGATCGAGAGCCACACCACGCAGGCCGAGCCCTGGAGGGACAGCGACGGCCCGGCGGGCAACAAGGCGATGTAGGCGTGTGGTTCGTCCCCGTGGTCGAGGTCCTCCCGGCTGACCCAGGCGACGTGCGGGGGGATCAGGAAGCGGGTCACCGGCGAGCCCGCAGATCTGCCACCGCGCGTTGGATCCGCCGCCGCTGGCGCTGGCGGACGTCCTTGCGCGTGGGCTCTCGACCGAGCTCCATCGCGAGGTAGCCGCGGTTGACGCGCACCATGCCCAGCGCCAGCCGCACCCTGGCCCGCACGCCTCGCGCGGACGTCATGCGCGCGCGCCACTCCGAGACCCGGTCCCCGCCCTGGGAGAAGTGCCGCCACAGGTCGTGGTCGGGGTGGTCGCGGTGGAGGTGGAGCTCGTCGAGGGCCGCCGCCAGGGCGACCTCGGCGTCCAGCCGGGCGGCGAGGGCACGGATGGCGTGCTGTTCCGCTTCGGTGCCCTGGTCCCAGGCCCACTCCTTGTCGGAGCCGCGCGGAGTGCGTGCGTAGTGGAGCAGCAGGATGAGCCGCTGCCCGATCCGGTCCGGGACCGGGCACGCGTGGTGGGCAATCAACTGCGTGGCGCCGGCTTCGGCGAGCTCGTCGAAGACCTCCTCGGCCGGGAGGCCTGCCCCGGGCCAGGAGACGTGCACGTCGGCCCAGCCCCAGTGGGGATGCCACCAGTTGGCGGCATGCGCGAACGGCGAGCCGGTCTCGAAGTCCGTCCGCGCCTCCCAGCCGTGGGCCTCCATGGCGTCGATGAGCGCGGACAGGTGGCTGGGACGGACAAGTACGTCGACGTCGGACGAGGTCCGCTCCGGATCGCGCAACCCGGAGAAAATGGCGGGGCCCTTGAGGTGGAGCACATCGGCCCCAGCTGTCTCGGCCAGGTGCTGGACCACGGCGTGCGCCAGGTGCACCCGAGCCGCGGTGGGGATGTCGGCCTCGGCTGAGGCTCTTCCCGGATCCGGCGGCATGGCCTCATGTTGCCACCTAGACTCCGCACATGACGTTCGCGGACCTGGTGCGCCTCGCTCGCGCCCACCAGTGGGCGTTGATCGGCTGCACGGTGCTCGGCGTCCTGATCTCGGTCGGGCTCACCACCCGCGAACCCGTGCTCTACGAAGCGACCTCGACCGGCTACGTGAAGGTCGGCAACGCGCAGAGTGCCGGCGAGGAGATGGGCAACCTCGCCCTCGCCGAGGAGAAGGCCGGCCTCTACGTCGCTCTCGTGTCGACGACCCCGGTCGCTGAGCGTGTTGTGGACGACCTCGGGCTCGGACTGCCGCCCTCTTCGGTGGCGTCCCGTTTCTCGGCGACTGTTGATGCTGCCGGTCTCCTGCGTATCCGTGCGGTCGGCACCACGCCGGAGGAGGCGCGCGACCTGGCGTCGGCCGTCGTCCAGGCCGTCGCGGACGAGGCCGAGGAGCTCGAGAACACCGGCGCGCCCGCTGGCAGGGAACGGTCGAGCCTCGTCACGATCGTGCCGTTCGAAGAGGCCCAGGTCCCGTCGGCTCCGTTCACGCCCGACTACCGCGCAGCTGCGATCAAGGGTGCCGGAGTCGGGTTCGCCCTGGCCGCTGGCCTGATTCTATTGCGGCGTCTTCTCGATCGGCGCATCCGGTCGGTGGGCGATGTCGAAGAGGCCACCGGCGGCTCCGTGGTCGGTGTGATCCCCGAGGTCAACGAGCTCGCGCACCACGCCCGAGGGGTCGAGGGCGACCTGGGACGGGCGGCCGAGGCCTTCCGCCAGCTGCGCACCAACCTGCGCTTCGTCGACGTCGACAAACCACCCCGTCGGATCGTCATCACCAGTGCGCTGCCCGGCGAGGGCAAGTCGACGGTGTCGGCCAACCTCGCCCGACTGGTGGCCCAGACGGGCGAAAAGGTCGTGCTGATCGATGCTGACCTCCGTCGGCCCACGATGGCGAGCACCTTCGGCATCGACGGCCACGTCGGCCTGACCCAGGTAGTCGCGGGGGACGTCGCAGTCAGCCAGGCGCTGGTGGAGTCCGATATCCCCAACCTTTTCCTGCTCCCCTCGGGTCGGATCCCGCCCAACCCCAGCGAGCTCTTGGGTTCGGACCGCATGAGCAGGCTGATCGACACCCTGGCGCTCGACCACCTCGTGCTGCTCGACGCGCCACCGCTCCTGCCGGTGACGGACGCCGGCCTGCTCGCAGCGGCGTGTGACGGCGTGCTCCTCGTGCAGGCGGCTGGCAAGACCCAGATCGAGCACAGCCAGCACTGCCGGCGCATCCTCGACCAGGTCGGGGGGAGGCTGCTCGGCGTGGTGCTCAACAAGGCGCCCCAGAAGGGCCCGATGGCGACTGCCTATGGCGGCTACGGCTATGCCGCTACCGAATACACCGCTTTCGACCCCGGCCCCACCTCCTCGGACGCGAAGGCGCCCCGAGGTGGCCGCCGCTCGGCGAAGGCCACGTAGCCGATCCGTCTGCGCTTGGACGCCGTCAGTACGCGCCGCGCGAGGCCAGGACGGCCCAGACGGTGCGGAACAGGATGGCCACGTCCTGGGTCATCGACCAGTTGTCCACGTAGTAGAGGTCGAGGAGCACGGTGTCCTCCCACGTGAGGTCGGAGCGGCCGGAGACCTGCCACAATCCCGTCATCCCGGGCAGGACGTTGAGCCGACGCAGCATGTCGTCCTCGTAGCGTGCGACTTCGTCCGGCAGCGGCGGGCGGGGGCCGACCAGGCTCATCTCGCCCCGCACCACGTTCCAGAGCTGGGGGAGCTCGTCGAGGGAGAAGCGTCGGATGAAGCGACCCGGGCGGGTGACGCGGGGGTCGTTGGCCATCTTGTAGAGGACGCTCGACTCGTCGCCCGCCGGAAGGAGCCCTTCCGCGTCCACCACCATCGACCGCAGCTTCAGGCACTGGAAGGACTTCCCGTCGCGCCCCACGCGGGTCTGCCGGAACATGCCGGGGCCACCGTCATCGAGACGGATCCACAGCATCATGGCCAGCAGGACCGGGCCGAACAGCACGAGAACCGCCCACGCACCCGCGACGTCGAAGGCACGCTTCGCCGCGCTCCGAGCAGCGCGCGAGCGTGGGCGACCCAGGTGCATGAGGGGTAGTCCCGCGACAGGACGGATCCGCACCCGCTCGCTCGAGACATCGGTGACGTTGGGGGCGACGATGATCTCGACGTTGGAGTGGTCCTCCAGGTCCCACGCCAATCGACGCAGCTCCGTGGAGGACTCCACTGCCCCGGCGGTGAAGACCACGATGTCGACCTCGTGGTCGTCCACGTGCTCTCGAAGGTCGTCGGTGGTGCCGAGGACCGGGATGCCGCCCGACGTCGACTGGATCCCGGCGTAGTCGCTCGGGAGCAGGCAACCTACGACGTCGTACCCGAGCCAGCGCTCGCGGTTGAGCACCACGTTGATCTCACTCACATGTCCCGGGGTGCCTACCAGGAGTACCCGTTGGCTCAGGAGGCCCCGGGTGCGCGCGCGTTGGAGGACGTGCCGGGCCCCCAGCCGGCCCATCAGGAGCAGGGGGATGCCGATGCTGAAGAGCAGGACGAACAGGGCGCGCGACAGCGGTGACTGCGTCAGGAAGGCCCCTACTCCGACGAGCGCGGCGTTTGCCAGTGACGCATTGACGACCAGACGGAACTCATCCATGCCGGCCCCGAAGAGGTCGTTGTCATAGGCGCCCAGCATGACCAGCAGCAGCAGCCACGCGGCGATCAGGAAGATCGCGGGCTGCGCGGTGTTAGCAATCACGTCCGTCGCAGGATCGAAGAGCGGCAGGTCCAACCGGAACCGGATGGCGGCCAGGGTGGCGACCGTGATCATGAGCAGGTCGACGGCAGCCACGGCTCCAGCGATGCGGTTGGTCCGGGCAGGACGACGAGTCACCGCCGCCGGCGCTGCGTCGCCCGCCGGCTCCGGGTCGGGGAGCAGGGAGAGCCCGGGGCTATCGGTGCGGGACACCTGCCAGCACCTCCCCGCTGATCTCGGTCAGGCGCCAGATGAAACGGTCCTCGCTGAACTCATCCGCTCGGGAGCGGATCGTCGCTGGGTCCCACGCGTGCGTGTCGAAGTCCGCCAGTGCGGCCCCGATCGATCTCGCCGTCGGGTGCTCGAAGAACAGGCCGGTGCTGCCCTCGACCACGGTCTCCAGGAACCCGCCGGAGCCGAGGGCCACTGTCGGGACGCCGAACGCCGCGGCCTCCAGTGGGGTCAGGCCGAAGTCCTCATGGCTCGGGCTCACCAACACCCCGGCGCGGGCGTAGACCCAGCGCAGCTGTGCGTCAGTGAGTCCGGAGAGGATCCGCACGTGCCGGTCAGCGAGGGTGCGCAGGCGCGCGGCCTCGGGTCCGTGGCCGATCACGACCAGTGGACGAGCCGTCAGGCGAGCGGCACCGATGGCCGCGTCGACGTTCTTGTAGGCCAGGAGTCGCGACACGACCAGAGCAAACCCGGGGTCCAGGTCGCTGAGCTCGGCCACGGGCTCCTGGGCTGCCGACGGGTCCATGCTGTGCGGCGGATGCAGCACCTCGGCGTCGCGCCCGTAGGTGTCCTGGATGCGACGCTGGACGACGCGGCTGTTGGCGAGGAAGCGGTCGACGGTCTCGGCGGCGCGGCGATCCCAACGGCCCAGCGCCGGCCGCATGGCCAGCAGCGCCGGCCCGAGGTGGTGCCGGCGGGCTGGCCGGCCGAGGTACTCGTCGGTCTGGTACAGCCATCGGGCGGGGTTGTGGCAGTAGACGATCTTGCGGCCGTCCGTGGGGAAGCCGTGCGCCCACCCGCTGCTCGAGGCGACGGTCAGGTCGGCCTCGATCCGCATCCGCGAGGAGGCGGCGGCCAGCAAGGGCAGGGCGAGGCGGTGGTCGCGCCGGAAGAGAGCGACCTCGTTGAGCTTCGAGGTGGTGACGTCGGCGTCACGGAACTCGGGGTAGGTGCTGTCGGGGTCGTACAAGGTCGTGTGGAGAGGAGCACCCGGGAAGGCCTTGAGCATCGCCAGGACGACACGTTCTGCCCCACCGCGCTGGGTGAGGTAGTCGTGGGCGATCGCGATCGCCGACCGCGTCATGGTGCTCCCTGAATCGTGGCTGGACGTGCGCGCCGCGGATCACTCCGTCGGTGCTGCTCCCATCACACGTCAATCGGGGTCGGAGCGTGGTGTTTTCACGATATTCACGACGACTGACGGCTCGTCGAGCGACGTCCGCGCGCTGGCGCGTGCCAGGGCGAATCCGATGGCCAGCGCGGTGGGCAGCTCCAACAAGACCTCGCCGAGGGTCACGCCCATGGCCAAGGTGGCGATCAGAGCAGCTTGGGCGGCAACCGCCGGAACGTCTCCCGCACGAGATCGTGACGAGAGTGCCATGAAGGCAATCGCCATCAGCGCCAGGAGGAGGACGAGCAGCGGCCAGCCGCCCTCCTGGCGAACAGCGAGATAGCTGTTGTGGAAGAAGA
>NZ_JAOPXV010000198.1 GCF_025964975.1 Nocardioides sp. | reverse complement strand
ATGACCCCACTTCACCGGGCAGCGTGACAGCCGCCGCCGGAACGGTCGTGGTGTAGCGATAGCGCTTCCACGGCGTTCCGTCAGGGGTCACGCCTTGGCCAGTTGATGCAACTGTCCCAGTGTCAGCAACCGCCCCGGCCCGACTTACGGCGATGGTGTCAGTGTCGCCGTATCGTCCGAATTGCAGGCTCAACCCTCTCGCCCTTGCTCGGGTCAGAGCACCACTCACTACGAAGTCCATGGAGACCGCCACGCTGGCGTGATTGGCGATCACCGGCAGATCAAACTCGTAGACCGCACCACTCGGGAGCGGTCCTGCCATCTCGCCCACGCCCTCGATGGCCATACGCCTCGCGGGAGCGAAGTTCAGCGGAACTGTGCTGGCGAATTCCACCACGGCAGGTCCGGAGTCATCGAGCTCAAGGGGCAGGGCCGATACGGGCGCCGACGACGCATTGAGTGCCGCGTCGAGGAATTGAGTCGTGCCAGTGACTAGGACGTCCAGGGCGCATCCGTCCCGTGCTGATCCCGCCTCAACTGCGGCACACGTGTCAAACGCGTCCTCGACTTCGTCAACTGGAAACTCGTCCAAGTCAACAACCGTCTCCGGATACAGCCGGTCTGTGAACGTTTCCGTCGACTCGCCCGGACCATAGGTGAACTGCGACTCGGACTGGTCGATCCGCCATGACTGCGCAAACCTGGTGTGCAGGAACCCTGCATCGACCGAATCACGCGCTTCACCTTCTCGCGTCTTCAGGTCATTGTCCGGGTTGCCGTCGGTTGTTCCCAAGCAATCCGGAAGTGGGCAAGTCCGGAGCAGCAATGACCCGCACGGCGTGATTGCCCCAGCTGAAGATGACGCCCCGCGACTGAGCGCGCGGGGAGAACACGTAATAGTCCGCTGCTCTCCGCCCGATGAAAGCGCCGCCATTGAAGTACAACGCGGCACCGTCGGCGATCGAGTAGGCCACGCCGTCGACGAGTATCCCGTGCTGCGAATCCATCTCGACAGAGAATCCATTGAGACTGAAAGCCAGATCGCTGATCACCGATACCTGGCCGGACCCGCCCCAGGGTTCGAACCGTGCCTGTAGGTCCAGACCGACAGCCGGGGCGTTGAGTAGCTGAAACTCGCCGACGGACTGTAGTTCGAATGACAACCCGTCCAGAGATGTGAGGTGCGGATCGCCCCACCCTCCGCCCGGCGGCGGACAGCGATCCGCAATCGGCTCGTCCCACTGATCCGAGAGCTCCTGGACAATGCTTCGTGCAAGTCCCGCCGGACTCGGGGCGGTTTGTACGTAGTTAGTCAGCTTTTCGTACTGCGACTGGAAGAGATCTGCGGCGCACCGCACACCACCGTAGTTGTCGTTGCCCCAGACCGGCGCATCGGGATCTGTCTCGCCGTCGCCGTCACCGTAGGGACCGTCGCCAACCTCTGGCACCGACTGTGGGCACGTGATCGGCTCCTCGCCGGGCGTGAGTCGCTGCTCGACTGTCGAGGTGCTTGAACCCTCCTCAACCCTCTGCACCACCAGTAGGGCATTCGCGTCGTCACCTAGTAAAGGGTCGTGGTCGCTCTCATCGAGAGTGAGGTCTTCGGCACCGACTTCGTAGTCGACCCCACACACGGAAAACCTGTCTTCGTACCCGGTTACGTCCAAGAGCTCCGCGCCAGCAGCTTCAGAACGGTCGTTCCACCACCTGACATACTTACGCAGTTGATCACGATAGACGTTAGCAAACCTCGAATCCGTGGGGTTTTTGCGCACCTTGACTTCTGCAATCAGCACGACGGCGTTGGGAGTGGTCGGGTTGAAGATCAGAAAGTCTGGCCTTAGATCGCGCTCCCCGGTCCTAGGCAGAGAGGTTTCCCACTGGATGCCGGGCTCAACCCCGCTCCCTGTGTCTGTCCAGTTGATACCAAGCGCTGCTCGCACATTCACGTCGCTATTCGCACGATTTACGAGTCGGGCCTGCGCCAGTGCTTCGAGCCCCTGCCCACCACATGCGTTGGCAGAGGGGTAATTGTCATTCTGACTAATTGGTCCAGTTAGGCACGGCAGCGAATTGTCGCCGCGAGCAGTATCTTGCAGCCGACCCCGAGTCCGCAGCTGAACCCCAGCGATGCACGCATCACCCACCGCCGTGTCGCGAGTCGTTGAGTAGGAGGAGACGTCCCCGGGCGAGCATGGAATCGTCGGTGACGTCGACGCAACCGAGGCTGCTGGGGGTGGCTGAAGGACTACGACTACTCCAGTCAGCAGGAGCCCGATACAAAACGCCGATACTCTCCGGACCGAACCGATGCCAGCCCTTTTCGAGCGCCCGTGATGCATAAGACTTCCCCCTGTGTCCGAGACCTACCTACGCGTCACAGGGTCGCGGCACTATCAGAGCTTCACAATAGTCCGAACGGGCTCTTTGCCAGGCGTGACGAGGTGTGATACTCGACGTATGACGGTTACCTACAACCGAGCTGTCCTTACGTCACACTGGGCCGGAGACGGCGGCGTCAACGCGATCGATGACCAGACCACGGTTCATCTGTGGATAGACCTCCTTGATGCTCCCGCCGAACCAGACGTAGCCGCGGCGCTTGACCGTGTGCTTCGAGAACTCAACGACCGCAGGCTCGACTGGGACGACGAGTTCGAGCAAGGCTCGCAGGGGAGGGTGTCGATCCCACTGGCCGACACTTTGGCGATCGGGGTCTGCGGGACAACCTGGGGTGTCGCTCCCACGGAGTACCTGGATGGCTTGTGTGAAGCCCTCACCGCATTGAGCTGGAGCGGGCGTTTGCGGCTGCACGTAGAAGCCAGACGCGTCTGGGTGCCCTACGGTCCCGAACCGACCATCACCACCATGCTCGGCTACGGTCTTGCACCCTGCCCCAACGGGCAAGGCTCGTCTCCCTGCGTGTGGCGCGACCAACCGGCTCTGAGGTCCTTCCTCGCGGATTTGGCATTGGAGTGGGTCAACGCCGCTCAAGGGCCGCTCACCTACATAGGCGACGCGCAGTGGCAGCCGACAAGTCGGCAAGCTCGTGATCTGCTAGACATCCAGCTGGGCGAGCCCTCGCCGTCAGGGATCGAGTTGGGTCGCCTCATCGGTGATCGGCCGGACCGCCAGCAGGACGGTCACTTCGAGAACCTCACCGGCCGAACGGGCCGCACGGCGGTGTTTGCGATGGGCTATCTGACCCTCACGGAGAACGACGCCGGCCGCACGTTGACTGAGCGGCTCGCGGACCATCACTCACTGCTGACCCGGCGAAGCCACCCGCCTCGCTACGGACTTACTACCGGGACGATAGGTCACGGACGACTCGGCGCAATGGCAGTTCATGGCGAACGCCTGAGCTTACGCGGCGAGCGAGTCTACGAAGTTCCCCACCAACGTCCGGGCCACACGGACGGCCTGCCAGACGCCTACTATGCCCAGCTCTTCGACAGCCGGATGCTCGACCGCTCTGGCGCCGACCTCGGCCTCTGGAACCGAGAAGACTTCAGCGAAGGACACGTTGTGCTGTCGGCCGCCGCCCCAGAACCGTGGTTTGCAGTTCAGCCGGCTCCCAACGACCCACGGCCACACTGGATCACGCACGATGCAGAGCCCAGCACTCTTGCTGACGCTCGGGCCGGTTTGGGAAGCTTGCTTCAACAACCTGAAGCTAAATCGGTCAATTGATGTGCCGGACGTTCGGCCCGACGACTAATGCAGTCTCGGCGGTCCCCCCGCGTCCGGGTGCGCGGGTGCTGGAATTGAGACGCCCGCGCGCTCGAGACGGTGTCAGCTGAGGGTGTCAGCTGAGCAGTTCCAGCGGATCGACGTTGATTATGGCTGCCAGACGTTCGAGGGTCTGGGGCGTCACGTTCCGTTCGCCACGCTCGACCCCGCCCGTGGAGGTGCGGCGGACGCCGACGATCTCGGCGGACGCTTCCTGGGAGAGGCCGCGAGCTTCGCGGTAGGCGCGGAGGTTGCGACCCACGGCGCGTTGCAGGTCCCCTGCCACGATTCAAACCATGTCGGTTGCTACTTGAACCGCCCCAAATGCATCGCGACGCCCTGGGAGCGGTAGCCGCCGGCTCTGATCATCGGTAGCGGATCGCGATGTGGGACCGCGACCGCCACGGCCGCCCCATCGAGCCCGGCACGCTGGTGTGCCCCTCCGATGCCGGCAGCCAGCACACGTCGCTGCGCTACACCGAACACCTCGACCTCGAGGGCATCGCGCCTTCGATCGGCACCTCGCCCGTCGGAAAGAGGCCACGGTCGGGCCCGGAGCACTCTGCGACAGGTGGCGAGCTGGGGCGGGCTACTTCTTATTATCGGCGAGCTTGTCGAAGAACTGCTTCACCATCGTGGGTGCGTCTGGGTTCTCGGTGAGCTCGTAGCCTCCGAACCGGTAGACCTCGTAGCCGTCCAGGCGTAGTCGGCGGTCCTCGGCGACCATCTGCGAGTAGAGCTCGGGGCTGGCCGTCGAGCCCTTGGCGTAGTGCTGCTTGCCATCTACCTCGATGACGACGCGCTGGCGGTCGCTGAAAAGGAGCAGGAAGTCCATCCGCTGTCGTGCCAGCGGGCTCCCGTTCGCGGCGGCGCGCCGGGCCCGCTGGGTCACCGGGTCGAAGTGCAGGTAGACCTGTGGGATGAGCGCCGGGATGTTGAAACCTTCCTTGTAGCGGGCGGCGTAGGCGTCGAAGATGACCTGCTCGGCCCGGTTGTCCGCCAGGGACCCGCGGAGCCGTTCGTGCAGGGCCAGAGCCACGGCGCGGTCCTCGACCCAGTCCGGGACCTCTTCGCGTTCGCGCCACCAGCGGATGAGGTGGGACAGCCACAGCCCTTCGGGGGGGACGGGGTGGTCGTAGACCAGGCAGAACTCCGCGTTCGCGGTGATCTCGATCTGGTTGTTCAAGGCGTCCCGCAGCACGAGCTCGGGCTTCGGGCCGTTCGCGGCGAAGATGAGGTTCTTGGTTGGGCCGTCAACGCCACCGCCGTCGCGCTGGTAGGCGTCGATGTAGAGCTCGAGCTCTTCGGCCCAGTTGGACTTGAGCTCGAACTCGGTTGTCAGGCGCCGAGCCAGCCCGGCGAGCTGCGGCAGCGTCCAGCCGTGGGTGTAGCCCCTGATGGCGTCGCGCTTCGAGAGGGTGTCGTCGCGCGGATCGATGTCGTCGCGCGCCCAGGTCAGGTTGAGTTCCTCGGGGAGCAGCGAGTCCAGCTGAGCGCGGGAGAAGGTACCGATGAGCGCGTCCTCTATGTTCGTGCTCAGGGTGCGTACGGAGGCTCGCGCCGGTGGTCGAGGACCGTTCGCCGCGATGTCCCAGGGCGTCGGGCCGGTGCCGAAGAACGAGTTCACGGACCTATTCTCTCCCGGGCAGCTCTGTGATTGAGGTGTGGTAACCGAGCGCGCGGATCGCGGCGGCAGAGGCGTGTGTCTTCGAGCGCACGCCAAGCGGCATGGTCAGGCGGGTCCTTGCAGCCCGGAATGAGCAAGACGGTCGGCGGGCCGTCGCCTAACGTGCCGACATGGACCTTCCCATTCTGGAGTTCGACGGCAGTGCCGGGTTCATCTCGCCCAGGGCACCCGCGTCGGTCGAAACCCTGACTCCTACCGCCGTGCTGTGCTTCTTTCCTGACGTGCTCCGCACCTGGGCACGGGACGGTCGGCTGCGCGAGGTCGGCGTTTTCAGCGAAGAAGTCGGCGGACGGCGCATCTACGTCTACGACAGAACCGATCCCGCCGTAACCGTCTTTCATCCAGGGATGGGAGGACCGCTCGCCAGCCACTGCGTTGAACAAGGCATCGCCGCCGGCATCCGCACGATCATCGCCGTGGGTGGTGCCGGATCGCTCGTGCCGGACTTCCTGCAGGACGACGTTTTGGTGGTCCAGGCCGCGATCCGCGACGAGGGCACGTCATTCCACTACCTTGCGCCATCTCGAGAGGTCGTGCTCGACCCCTCGGTCGCCGAGCGAGCCGTCGCGGCGCTCACTGAGTCCGGCATCCCGCACCGTGTCGGCAAGACCTGGACCACCGATGCTGACTTTCGTGAGACTCCCCAGCGGATCGCTGCACGACGTGCCGAAGGCTGCATTACGGTCGAGATGGAAGCCGCATCTTTGGCCGCCGTGTGCTCTTTTCGCGACGTGGGCTACGGGCAGTTGCTGTATTCGGGCGACGCACTGCACGAGGACACCTGGCAGGGCCGTGACTGGTCAACCTCGGGACGGCGAAGTCAATTGCTAGAGGTTGCGGTGCGGCTCGCCGCTTCGCTCGGTGGCTCCTGACCCGGACACTCGACTCGGCAGATCGGGTCGTCCCGCAAGCCGAACGTCTCAGGGTTGATCCCCAGCTGCTCACCGACCCGACGAAGAGCACCACTCCTTGTCGCACGGTCACGCCGCAGATCGACCGCCATCCGGATCACTCGTTCTCGAAGCTCCTCGGGGTACTTCCTCGGTGCTGCCA
>NZ_JAOPXV010000182.1 GCF_025964975.1 Nocardioides sp. | reverse complement strand
GGTCAGCGCCGACCACCACCACAATGTCCGGGTTGGCGTCGTGGATGAGGTTCAGGGACTGGTAGATCGCGTCAGCGCTGCCGAGGTACCACCGCTTGCCCATGCGCTGCTGCGCAGGGACCGGGGTGACGTAGTTGCCCAGCAGGTTGGACATCCGCCACGTCGTCGTCACGTGCCGGTCGAGGCTGTGGGACTTGTACTGCGTGAGCACGACGACCTTGAGGTAACCCGAGTTGACGACGTTGGACAGGGCGAAGTCGATCAGGCGGTAGATCCCGCCGAACGGCACGGCCGGTTTGGCCCGGTCGGCGGTCAGGGGCATCAGGCGCTTCCCCTCACCGCCGGCAAGAACGATGGCGAGGACCTTCTTGCGGGAGGGGGCAGCCGTCATGGTTCGAAACTAGTGCGGCTGGCCGGTGCCGACCACCCCGCAGCGCCGGTAGGTTCACCGGCATGCGCGTCGACGTCCTGAGCAAGGAGTACCCACCCGAGGTCTACGGCGGTGCGGGCGTCCATGTCGCCGAGCTCGTCCGCGCCCTGCGACAGCAGCCCGACATGGAGGCGCGCGTCCGGTGCTTCGGTGCCCAGCGGGACGAGGCCGGCACGTCGTCGTACGCCGAACCGAGCTCGCTCGCCGACGCCAACCCGGCGATCCGCACCCTGGGCGTCGACCTCGCGATGGTCGATGACTGCGCGGGGGCGCACCTCGTCCACTCGCACACGTGGTACGCCAACATGGCCGGCCACCTCGCCGGGCTGATGCACGGCATCCCGCACGTCGTCAGCGCACATTCCCTGGAACCGATGCGTCCGTGGAAGGCCGAACAGCTGGGCGGTGGCTATGCCTTGTCGAGCTGGGTGGAGAGGACGGCCTACGAAGGTGCTGCGGGGATCGTGGCCGTGAGCGCCGCGATGCGCGACGACGTGCTGCGCAGCTATCCCGCTGTCGATCCGGCTCGCGTCCACGTGATCCACAACGGGATCGACACCGACCTGTGGTCGCCGGTCCCCCACCCCGACCGCGTGCGCGCGCTCGGACTCGATCCGGACCGCCGCAGCGTGATCTTCGTCGGCCGCATCACCCGGCAGAAGGGCTTGCCCCTGTTCCTCCGCGCCGTCGCCGAGCTGCCTGCCGACGTGCAGCTGATCCTCTGCGCAGGTGCGCCGGACACTCCCGAGATCGCGGCAGAGGTCCGCGCGCTCGTCGACGGTCTCGCGGCCAGCCGCGACGGCGTGGTGTGGATCGAGGAGATGCTCCCCCGTGCCGACGTCGTCGCGCTGCTCACGGCGGCCACGGTGTTCGCCTGCCCCTCGATCTACGAGCCGCTGGGCATCGTCAACCTCGAAGCCATGGCGTGCGAGACGGCTGTCGTCGCCACCGCGACGGGCGGCATCCCCGAGGTCGTCGTCGACGGCTCGACGGGGTGGCTGGTCCCGATCGAGCAGGCCGCCGACGGCACCGGGACCCCCCTCGACCCCGACCGTTACGTCTCAGACCTCGCCGCCGCCCTCAACGACGCCGTCGCCGATCCCGACCGCGCCCGTGCCTTCGGCGTGGCCGGTCGTCAACGCGCGATCGAGTCCTTCGGCTGGGCTGCGATCGCCGACAAGACCGTCGAGCTCTACCGCTCCCTGCTGGCGTAGACGCGCGGACCTTGCCCTCCGCGCGATTGCCGGCCCAGCGTGACGTCGAGCGGAGGAGGGACCAAGGTCCGCGCGTCTACGCCTGTGGATGACTCGAGCAAGGACGGCCCGGTTCTAGCATGCTCGTCGGATGGACGTCGGCACCCATATCGAGCGCTCGGGAGGCCTCTCGACTCGGGCTGCGCTGATCGCAGCAACCAGCCGGCAGCACGTCGATCGGGCGCTGCGTGAGGGGACCGTCCTGCGCGCCGGACACGGTCGCTACATCCTGCCGCGCTCGGACGACGCCATTCGGATCGCCCACGGGGCCAACGGCGTGCTGGCCCTCACCAGCGCGGCCCTACGTCACGGGTGGGAGGTGAAGGTTCCGCCGGTGAAGCCGCACGTGATCTTCCCTCGCCACCGACGTGTTCCTTCACCGTGGCGAGACCAGCTGGTGATCCATCGCCGTGACCTG
The DNA here is from genome assembly GCF_025964975.1 of Nocardioides sp. Classification (GTDB taxonomy): domain Bacteria; phylum Actinomycetota; class Actinomycetes; order Propionibacteriales; family Nocardioidaceae; genus Nocardioides. Next base: position 10,826 of record NZ_JAOPXV010000182.1, on the reverse strand, counting down.
ACGAGCGACGACGTCACGGACGGAGCGACCAACCGCGAGGTGACCCTCGAGCAGTGCCTGCGGCTGCTCCCGGACGACGAAGCGCTCGTCATCGCGGACTCGGCGCTGCGTCATGGCGAGGAGGCGGCTCTGCGGAGGGCCGTGGCTTCAGTGCAGGGCCGAGGCCAGGCGAGAGCTCAGCGCATCGGGGCAGCGGCGCGAGCAGAGTCCGCCAACGCCTTCGAATCCGCCACGCGCGCCATCTGCAACACCGTTCCTGCCCTGCACGTCGAGCCGCAGGTAGTCATCTCCTCGCCGACCTGCTGGGCACGCCCTGACCTGGTCGATGTGGAGAAACGACTGGTCATCGAGTGCGAGTCCTTCGAGTGGCACGGGGGGCGCCAGGGATTTCGGAAGGACGTCCGCCGCTACACGCTCCTGGTCGCTGACGGGTGGACCGTGCTGCGCTTCACCTGGGAGGACGTGATGTTCCGCCCCAAGTGGGTGCGCGAGGCGCTGATTCGGACCGTCGGTGTAGACGCGCGGACGTTGCCCAGCACTGCTTGGAGGTTGGCAGCGTGAAGAGACGGCTCGGCGCGACCAATGTCCGCGCGTCTACGCCGGGCGGACGTCAGTTGAGGACGAGCCCCGGATAGAGCGGGTGCTTCTCCAGCATCTCGTCGGCACCTGCCTGGACGCGCTCCGCCACTCCGTCTGCCAGGACGTACGACGCCTTGCTGGCCGTCCCCGCCTTGGTGGTGCCGGGCTGGGTGTTGGTCAGCACCTCGATCATCAGCTCGGCCACTCGGTCGAACTCGTCGTGGCCGAACCCGCGCGTGGTCAGTGCGGGCGTGCCCAGTCGGATGCCGGATGTGTACCAGGCGCCGTTCGGGTCGCCCGGGATCGAGTTGCGGTTGGTGACGACACCGGCGTCGAGCAGCGCCGACTCGGCCTGGCGTCCGGTGAGCCCGAAGCCCGAGACATCGAGGAGCACGATGTGGTTGTCGGTGCCCCCCGTGACGAGGCGGGCACCGCGCGACATGAACCCCTCCGCCAACGACTTGGCGTTGTCGGCGATGGACTGCGCGTAGGTCTGGAAGGACGGTTGGCGGGCCTCGGCGAAGGCGACCGCCTTGGCCGCCATCACGTGTGACAGCGGACCGCCCAGCACCATCGGGCAGCCACGGTCGACGTCTGCGGCGAACTCCTCTTGGGCCAGCACCATGCCTCCACGGGGACCGCGCAGCGACTTGTGGGTCGTCGTGGTCGTGATGTGGGCGTGCGGGACCGGGTCCTCGTCGCCGACGAACACCTTGCCGGCGACCAGGCCGGCGAAGTGGGCCATGTCCACCATGAGCACCGCGCCCACCTCGTCGGCGATCTCGCGCATCTTCGCGAAGTTCACCCGTCGGGGGTACGCCGAGTAGCCCGCCACGAGCACGAGCGGCTTGAACTCACGGGCCTTGGCGGCCACGACGTCGTAGTCGAGGAGCCCCGTCTCCGGGTCGGTGCCGTACTGCTGCTGGTGGAACATCTTGCCGCTGATGTTGGGACGGAAGCCGTGGGTGAGGTGGCCGCCTGCGTCGAGCGACATCCCCAGCAGTCGCTGGTTGCCGAACTCGTGACGCAGCGCCTCCCAGTCCGCCTCGGCCAGCTCGTTGACGTTCTTCGCGTCGAGCCGCTTCAGGGTCGGGGTCTCGACCCGGTTGGCCAGGATCGACCAGAAGGCGACCAGGTTGGCGTCGATCCCCGAGTGGGGCTGCACATAGGCGTAGGGCGCCCCGAACAGCTCCCGGGCATGCTCGGCGGCAAGCGACTCGACCGTGTCGACGTTCTGGCAGGCGGCGTAGAAGCGGTGCCCGACCGTGCCCTCGGCGTACTTGTCACTGAACCAGGTGCCCATCGTCAGCAGCACGGCCGGCGAGGCGTAGTTCTCCGAGGCGATCAGCTTGAGCGAGCCCCGCTGGTCCAGCAGCTCCTGGCGAGTGGCAGCCGCGATCCGCGGCTCCACCGACTCGATGACTTTCAACGCCTGCTCGTAGGCGCCGGAGGTGAGCTGGGACAGGGTGGCATCCGTCATGTCGCCAGCCTAGGGCCCGCGGTCGCCGGTGGTGTCACCTCGGTTGTGACGTACGACGCACGGAGGCCGCCGTTCCCGCCTGATTCGGGCCGCACCGTCTCACTATGTGGCAGTGCGTCTCTCATCATGAGATTTCACCTTGTGGACAGACTGTCCGAGAGTTGAGACTCCTTGACATGACTCTCGCTGTGACGTCCAAGTTCCTCGTGGTTCGACGCCACGTCGACTTCGGTCGTACGCGCAGCTCGATGTGTTGGCATCGCTGATCCGCCGCCCAGCCCCCTGCATCTCACCGCGCTCATCGTCGCGCGCGGCCCAGCGAAGAAGGACACGAACACCGTGACCGCCACCCCCGCCGCACCCGTCGGCACCCCTGCCGCACCAGTCGAGGCCAAGCCCGTCCGCCGCAAGCGCGGCGAGGGCCAGTGGGCTCTCGGCTACAGCGAGCCGCTGAACAAGAACGAGCAGTCCAAGAAGGACGACAATCCCCTCAACGTCCGGGCACGCATCGAGAACATCTACTCCAAGCGGGGCTTCGACTCCATCGACCCGGCCGACCTGCGCGGTCGCTTCCGCTGGATGGGCCTCTACACGCAGCGCGCTCCCGGCTTCGACGGAGGCAAGACCGCGATGCTCGAGGAGGAAGAGCTCGACGACCGTTTCTTCATGATGCGCGTGCGCACCGACGGCCAGATCCTCGGGCCTGCGCAGCTGCGTGCCCTGGGTGAGACCTCGACGACGTACGCCCGGAACACCGCGGACATCACGGACCGCAACAACATCCAGTACCACTGGATCCGCGTCGAGGACGTCCCTGCGATCTGGGAGCGGCTCGAGGGCGTCGGCCTCATCACGATCGAGGCCTGCGGCGACTCTCCGCGCCCGTTCCTCGGCTCGCCCGTGGCCGGCATCGCCCGGGACGAGATCATCGACGGGTCCTCCGCGCTGGCCGAGATCAAGCGCCGGGCCATCAACAACCCGGAGTACTCCAACCTCCCCCGCAAGTTCAAGACCGCGCTAACCGGGCACCCGAGCCACGACGTGGCTCCCGAGGTCAACGACGTCTCCTTCGTCGGCACGGTGCACCCGGAGCTGGGTCCCGGCCTCGACATGTGGGTCGGCGGCGGCCTGTCCACCAACCCGATGCTCGCCCAGAAGCTCGGGGTGTGGATCCCCCTCGACGAGGTTGCGGACGCCTGGGAAGGGGTCGCCTCGATCTTCCGCGACTACGGCTACCGCCGACTGCGCTCGAAGGCCCGGCTGAAGTTCCTCGTGGCCGACTGGGGCCTGGCGAAGTTCAGGGAGGTCCTCGAGACCGAGTACCTCCACCGTGCCCTCGTCGACAACCCGTCCCCGCCGACCCCGGTCTCCCAGGGTGACCACATCGGCATCCACGAGCAGAAGGACGGCAACTTCTTCGTCGGTGCCGCGCCGGTCGTCGGCCGGATCGACGGCACGACACTGACCCTCCTGGGCGACCTGGTGGAGAGGTACGGCGCCCTCGGTGCCCGCCTGACGGCGTACCAGAAGCTCGTCGTGCTCGGCGTCGACGCAGGCGACACCGACGCCTTCGCCGACGACCTCGAGAAGATCGGGCTCACCGCGCGCCCGAGCAACTGGCGCCGGAACACCATGGCCTGCACCGGCATCGAGTTCTGCAAGCTCGCCATCGTCGACACCAAGGAACGCTCCCGCAAGCTCGTGACGGAGCTCGAGAAGCGCTTCCCGGACCTCGACACCGCGATCACGGTCAACGTCAACGGGTGCCCCAACGCCTGCGCCCGGACCCAGGTGGCGGACATCGGCCTCAAGGGACAGCTCGTCATGGACGAGGACGGCAACCAGGTCGAGGGCTTCCAGGTGCACCTCGGTGGCGCCCTGGGGCTCCAGGCCAACTTCGGCCGCAAGCTGCGTGCCCACAAGATCACCAGTGCGGGCCTCGACGACTACATCACCCACGTGGTCAACGGCTACCTCGCGGACCGCACCGACGGCGAGAGCTTCGCGACCTGGGCAGCCCGGGCCGACGAGGTCCACCTCCGCGGGGAGGCCGACTCCCCATGAGCGCACGCCAGGCGACCCAGCACTGCCCCTACTGCGCGGACACGAACCTGTGGCCGCTGGAGGAGGGGTGGGAGTGCCGTTCGTGCCTGCGTGCCTTCAGCGTGAAGTACCTCGGCCTGGTCCGGCCCAACGCGTCCCCGGTAGCGACGGGACACGAGCGATGAGTCTCTCCACCCAGGCGGCGCGCGACTTCAAGGGCACCCACACCGCGGGCCGGACGCCTGAGGAGCTGCGCGAGCTGGTCTCCCACGTCGGTGCCGAGCTCGAGCTCGCGCCTGCCGAGAACATCATCGAATGGGCGGTGGCGACCTTCGGTGAGCGCTTCTGCGTGACCTCCTCGATGGGCGACGCCGTGCTCGCACACCTCGCAGCCAAGGTCGCCCCCGGGCTGGACGTCGTCTTCCTCGACACCGGATACCACTTCGCGGAGACGATCGGGACCCGTGACGCCGTGAAGGCGACCCTGCCGGTCAACCTGATCACCATCACGCCGGTCCAGAGCGTCGCCGAGCAGGATGCGACGTACGGCACGGACCTCTACAAGACTGATCCAGACCTGTGCTGCAAGCTGCGCAAGGTCCACCCCCTGGCCGACTCGCTCGCCGGGTACGACGCCTGGGCGACCGGGCTTCGCCGGGCCGAGACCCACAACCGCGTGATCGCGCCCGTCGTGGGCTGGGACGCCCGCAAGGGCAAGGTGAAGGTCTCACCGCTCGCGCGCTGGAGCGACGAGCAGATCGACACCTACATCGCGGACAACGGCGTGCTCGTCAATCCGCTCGTCTACGACAACTACCCCAGCATCGGGTGCTGGCCGTGCACGCGGCGCGTGGCTCCCGGTGACGACCCACGCAGCGGTCGCTGGGCCGGCACGACCAAGACCGAGTGCGGTATCCACTGATGACTTCCCTCGACCCCAGCGACAACGACGTCGACCCTTTCACCACCACCCGAGATGGGAGGCCCCTCTGATGGCCGCTCCTGCACTGGTTGCCCTGGCTCACGGAAGCCGGGACCCTCGTTCCGCCGCGACGATCAAGGCCCTCGTGGCGGAGGTCAAGGCCATGCGCCCCGACCTGCGCGTCGAGACCGCCTTCCTGGACCTGTCCAAGCCGTCGTTCGACACGGTGGTCGACCGGCTGGTCAAGGCCGGTTTCGACGAGATCGTGGTCGTGCCGCTGCTCCTCACTGAGGCCTTCCACGCCAAGGTCGACGTCCCGGAGGCAGTCGCTGAAGCCACCGCTCGGCACAAGAACCTGAAGATCCGTGCCTCCCGGGTGCTGGGGATGGAGGCTGCTTTCCTCGAGGTTCTCGACGTGCGTTTGCGCGAGGCCCTCAAGGAGGCCCGCGTGCGCGAGCTCGACGCGCTCGTCCTCGCCGCCGCCGGCTCGTCCGACCCGCTGGCCAACCAGGCCGTGGCGAGGCTGGCACGCACGTGGGGAACACGCCACAGGCTGCCGGTCACGGCTGCCTTCGCCTCCGCGGCTCCGCCGGCCGCCGGCGAGGCAGTTCGGTCGTTCCGGGCCGAAGGGCGTCGGCACATCGCGGTCGCGTCGTTCTTCCTGGCGCCGGGATTCCTGGGTGACCGGGCGGCCGAGCTCGCCCTCGAGGCCGGCGCGGTTGCTGTCTCCGCGCCGCTCGGTGCACACCCCGAGGTCGCGCGTGTGGTGCTGGCCCGCTACGCGGTCGGTGCCGTGGAGCTCGTGCCGGTCTAGAACCCCGGTGGTGCCACCACCACCTGGGCCTGGATGCCCCACCGGCCGGTCTAGACCGTGCCGTGGTGCTACCACCACTCTTGGTCGGATCCGCTGGTGGTGGCACGCCCCGGACTGACACCTTCCTCCCGGGGCGCGGTGCGTCCTTCACACACGGGAGGTCATGAATCATGTTCCGCAACTCATCCACCGCCAGCACTCGCCGCATCCGCGCCGTCCACGTCGTGGCAGCCGGCGCGATCGTGGTCGCCATGGGGGGCAGCGCCACCGCCGCCGCCGTGATCACCGGCAAGCAGATCAAGGACAACACCGTCACCAGCAAGGACATCAAGAACGGCTCCCTGCAGGTCAAGGACTTCAAGGCCTCCGAGGCCACGAAGCTCAGCGGTCCGGCCGGCACGAACGTTACGAACGGGACGAACGGCACCAACGGGGCTGCCGGCGCGAGCGCCTTCGCTCCCCCGCCCTCCGGCACCAAGCCTGGTCCGCAGCGAGGTCAACGAGACACTCTGCCCCGGCACGTTCACCAACCCCGACCCGACCGCCGGTGTCATGTGCGTCTACATCACCCTGGTTGACAACGTCCAAGCCGCGTCCGGCGAGGTCTTCGCGGGTTGTGCCGCGGGTCTCGACGCCGCCGAGAACAGCGGCTTCTACGTGTACGCCAAGAGCACCGGAGACGGCGACATGCTCCTGCGCTACGTGGGGGCCTCCAAGGCGCCCTAGGCCTCAGCTCACCAGTCGTTCGAGCAGTCGCTCCAGCTGCCGGGCCGGATCCGCGGTCAATCCACCATGGACCGGCCCGGGTTGGAGCACGGTGCTCCTCGGCGCCTTGAGGAACCCGAAACGCTGCCCGAGCGATTGGGCGGAGGCAGCTCCGCCGCGCTCCTCACCTCGGCACACGGCTTCGACAAATCCGAGCGCGCACCGGACGGCGCCCAGGTCCAGCCCGGGGTCGAGCGCACGCAGCCGAGCGGGATCGCAGCGCCATACGGAGTCGAGGAAGTCGCTCGACTGGCAGTAGACGACGACTCCGACGTTGACGAACTCCTCGCGCTCGGGCCGCGGCACACAGCGCAGGACGACGTACTGGTAGGCGAGCCGACTCACGACGGTGCACCCGGCAGCCAAGCTCGGGTGGCCAGACGTGCGGTGAGGAAGTCGACGTACGCGCTGCGCAGGTCGGGCGTCGTCGATGCGCCGGGCACCGGCTCGAGCCACGCGTCGGGAACCTGGTCGAGGACGTCGACGAAGACGTCCCGGTCGAGCAACCCACTGATGCGCTGGTCGACGGCCGGGAGGTCGTCGACGCGGTCCTTCATCACGTGCTCGCCGATGTCCCAGGGCTGTTGGGCAAAGCGAGCCGGGTCACTCACGCCACCTGACCACCCGTGGTGGAAGTAGAGGGAAGCCCCGTGGTCGATCACCCAGAGATCGCCGTGCCACACGAGCAGGTTGGGGTTCTTCCAGGACCGGTCGACGTTGGCGGTGAAGGAGTCCAGCCAGAGCACCGTTGCCGCCTCTTCCGGATCCGTCCTGGCATCCGTGTCGAACCCGAAGGCGCCCGGGAGGAAGTCGACACCGAGGTTGAGGCCAGCGCTGGCGTTGAGGAGGTCCTGGACCTCCTCGTCCGCCTCGTAGCGCGCGATCTCGGGATGCAGGTCGAGCGCCACCAGGCGAGGGGTACGCAGGCCGATGCGGCGTGCGAGCTCGCTGACGATGACCTCGGCCACCAGTACCTTGAGACCCTGTCCCGCGCCCCGGAACTTGCAGACGTACGTGCCCAGGTCATCGGCCTCCACGATGCCGGGCAGGCTCCCACCCTCGCGCAGGGGCGTGACGTAACGCGTCACCTCGACGGTGGGGATCACGCTGGCGGTGTCTCCTCGAACATCCGTTGCTTCTGTGCCTCGACGTCGAAGTCGGCAACGGGCCACTGGAGGTCCATCCCGCGCAGGGTCTCGAGCAGGAGCTGGGCGACCGCGAGGTTGCGGAACCACTTCTTGTCGGACGCGATGACGTGCCAGCGCGCGAGGTCGGTGTTGGTGCGTTCGAGGGCAAGCTCGTAGGCGGCTTGGTACTTCGACCAATGGGCTCGCTCGTCCAGGTCACCCGGGTTGAACTTGTAGTGCTTCTGAGGATTGTCCAGCCGCGCCTGGAGGCGCGCCTTCTGCTTCTCGGGACTGATGTGGAGCATGCACTTGATAATCGTGGTGCCCTCGGCAGCAAGTCCTGCCTCGAAGACGTTGATGGCGCCGTAGCGGCGCTCGATCTCGTCAGGCTCGGCCAGCCCGCGGACCTTGGCGATCAGGACGTCCTCGTAGTGCGACCGGTCGAAGACCCCAACGTAGCCCGCCTCGGGCAGCCCCTTCTTGATGCGCCAGAGGAAGTCGTGCGTGAGCTCGGCTTCGCTCGGCGCCTTGAAGCTGGTGATCCGCACGCCTTGGGGGTCGATCAGGCCTACGGCGTGGCGGAGCACGCCGCCCTTGCCCGAGGTGTCCATGCCCTGGAGGACCAACAGGATCCGTCGCCGCGATCCGGCCGTGCCCTCTGCCCACAGCTTCTCCTGCTGGTCAGCAAGCTCGGAGGCCATGTCGGCCAGCGCGGCCTTGCCATCTGCCTTGCTCCCGTCGAACCCGGGCGCCGCGTCGGTCTCGATGGCCCTGAGGTCCACCGGCCCGATGGGGAGCCGGACGCTGTCAACGATGGTGTGGGTCATGGCGCCATCATGTCCCACCAGCCGCTCCGAGGACACGATCGAGATCAAGGGTGCAGCCCACCACGGTGTCGACGCCGCCGTCCCTTCGTGGCTCGTCGAACCACAGCCCGCGCACGAACCCCGACTTCTCCAGCACCCGCAGGCTGGCCTCGTTGCGGTGGTCCGGCGCTGCGAAGCAGCGAGCCGTCCCCGGGAACCGGTGTCGGGCCTTCAGCAGCCACGCCCACAGGATTCGCGTGCCGAGACCGCGGCCGGTCCACTCGGGCTCCCCGATGGCGTAGTCGATCCCGACGGCGTCGGCATCGGGGGTCAGCAGCGCGTAGTCCGGGTAGTCACCGACCCGGTAGTCCTGGACGAAACCGACCGAGCGTCCGTTGACCTCGGCGACCCACATCCGCGTGGGTGTGGTGCCGTCGATATCGGCGGCGTACTGCTCGGTGACCCGCTCCAGGGTGGGCTCGCCGTCATCGGTCCACCACTGGTGGACGTGGGGACGCTGTCGCCATCGGGTCACGAGTGGCAGGTCACCCCGGGTCATTGCGCGCACCGTCACCGACCAGTCGTGGTCGATGGCGAACATCTTGACCTCACCACTGAGGTCGATCGGGGAGGGTACGCCGCTCAGCGACCCGGCCGTCCGCTGGGCCGCCTCCCACCAGGACTCGCCCTCGCGCACGACTCCCGCGAGGACATGGCCGCGATCGACAACGGTCAACCGGACCGTCATGTCGCCCAGCTCCACCCATGTTGCTCACCAGGATGAGCCGAGCGAAGATCACGCATGGGCAGAGACTAGAGCCCCTCCTCGGCGAACGCATCGAGCTCGTCGAGCTCGGCCTCGCCGTGGAGTCGCAGCTCGTCCTTGACGATCGCAAACGCCATGGCAGCGCCGTATCCCTTGCGCGCGAGCATCCCCACCAGGCGCCTGGTCGCCTTCTGCTGGTCAACCCCATGCAGGGACCGCAGCTTCTTGCGCACCAGGGCGCGCGCGGCTGCGTCCTCGTCGCCGGGATCTATCTCGTCCAGGGCTTCGCGAGCGACCTCGTCCACGATGCCCTTGCGGCGCAGCTCCTGGGCCAGGGCGCGCCTGGCGAGACCCTTGCCAGGCTGGCGCGACGCGATCCAGGCGCGGGCGAACGCATCGTCGTCGACGAGGCCCACTTCCTCGAACCGGTCGAGCAACCGCTCGGCGAGCTCGAGCGGAACGTCCTTCTTCGCCAGCTTGTCCGCCAGCTCCTTGCGGGAGCGCGCCTGACCCGTCAAGGCGTCGAGCAGGATCTTGCGTGCCACCGACTCGGGGTCGGCCGGCGGACCCTGGGCCTCGACGTCAGGAGGTGCGGGCGCCCGACTGGTCCGGCGCTCTGAGAAGCTGCCTGCAGCGCGATCCCGGGACCGGCTCGAGCGACGCCCGGCCCGGCGGGTCGGCACCCGCTCGAAGGGCTCCCCGGGATCGTCGGACTCCGAGGACCCGGACTTCGACAACCTCGACGACCTCGTCCAGGCCTCGACACCGTCGTGGACATCACCCGCCCACGCCGGCGCTGGCCGGTCTTCTGCGACCGGCCCAGGATTGCTGCCGGACCCCTCAGAAGTCATTCACACCGATGGGCTCGTCCGACAGGTCGTCTGCCGGAGCGTCGACCGATGGCCCGACCCCAAGCTTCTCGAGGATCTTCTTCTCCAGCTCGTTGGCCAGGTCCGGGTTGTCCTTGAGGAACGTGCGGGCGTTCTCCTTGCCCTGGCCGAGCTGGTCACCCTCGTAGGTGTACCAAGCGCCGGCCTTGCGGACGAGCCCGGCCTCGACACCGACGTCGATCAGGCCGCCCTCGCGACTGATCCCCTTGCCGTACATGATGTCGAACTCGGCCTGCTTGAACGGCGGTGCGACCTTGTTCTTCACGACCTTGACGCGGGTGCGGTTGCCGACCATGTCGGTGCCGTCCTTGAGCGTCTCGATGCGGCGCACGTCGAGGCGGACCGATGAGTAGAACTTGAGCGCCTTGCCACCGGTCGTGGTCTCCGGCGAGCCGAACATGACGCCGATCTTCTCGCGCAGCTGGTTGATGAAGATCATCGTGGTGCCGGAGTTGCTCAGGGCACCGGTCATCTTGCGAAGCGCCTGGCTCATCAGGCGGGCCTGGAGCCCGACGTGGCTGTCACCCATCTCGCCCTCGATCTCGGCGCGAGGCACGAGGGCGGCCACCGAGTCGATGACGACCAGGTCGATCGCGCCGGAGCGGATCAGCATGTCGGCGATCTCCAGGGCCTG
>NZ_JAOPXV010000159.1 GCF_025964975.1 Nocardioides sp. | reverse complement strand
CCTTGAAGGTGGAGCCCCAGCCCGCCAGCGGCGACAGCTCGAGGAACGCCGAGCCCGGGTCGATCAGGAGCTCGATCCGCTCGCGCGGCAGCAGCTTGCCGCGCGAGTGGTGGCGCTCGACGTACTTCTCCCCACCACCTGCGACCGCCGTCGCGTGCTGGGAGTCGAGGTCGGCGATCTTGTCGAGCATCGCCTCGCGGTTGGTGGTCACGAAGCGTCCGCCTCCAGCACGGCCTTCATCCGCTCCAGCGTCGTGCGCATCCCCTTGCGGTTGGTACGCCCGCGCAAGTGACCGAGCACCAGCCAGTAGGCCACCATCGCCGGCGACTTGGGCAGCCGGAAGTACTCCGTCACTTCTGTCCCGCCCTTGCTGGGCGCGAGCCGGTAACCCCAGTTGTTGGCCGTGACCGCGTCGGTCCCGACGGAGAACTCGAAGACCTGCTCGGGCTCGCACTTCGTGACGCGGCACGGCGACCAGTACGTCGGGCCGACACCGTTGCGCTTGACGTGCCCGGCGAAGTAGGCGCCGACCTCGGGCCCCTTCGAGCCGCGGGTCCACTTGCCCTCGAAGGTCTCGGGGGAGAACTCACCGATCCGGGTGACGTCGCTGACGAGCTCCCAGACCTTGTCGGGCGACGCGTCCATCCAGACGGTCACGTCGTCGCCGAGGGACGGGATGAGCCTCATGACGTGTATCCCAACAACGTCGCAGCCAGGTCTGTGAGCACTTCGGTCGCTCCTCCTCCGATGGGCAGGATCCGGGCGTCGCGATAGTGCCGCTCCACCTCGGTCCCATGCATGTAGCCGGTCCCGCCGTGCAGCTGCACGGCCTGGTCGCAGACGTACGTCGAGGCATCGACGGCCGTCTGCTTCGCGAGCGCCGCGTCGGCGATCACGTCGTGTCCTGCGAGATGGCGCTCGACCACCGCGTGGGTGTAGGCGCGGGCCACCTCCACCTGCCGGTGCATCTCGACGAGCCGGTGCTGCACCACCTGGTTGGCGATGAGCGGCTTGCCGAACGTCTCCCGCCCACGGCAGTACGCCGCAGTGAGGCTCAACGACCTGGCCGCGATGCCGTAGGCGTGGACCGCGAGGGCGATGCGCTCGACCACGAACTGCGCGGCGATCTGGTAGAAGCCCGAGTCCTGTTCACCGACCAGGTTGGCGACGGGGACCCGCACGTCGACGTACGACAGCTCAGCGGTGTCGCTGCAGTGCCAGCCCATCTTCGCCAGCGACCGGTCGGCGGTGAAGCCCGGCGTGCCCTTCTCGACCACGAGCAGGCTGACACCCGCGTGACCCGGGCCGCCGGTGCGAACGGCGGTGGTGACGAAGTCGGCGCGCACGCCGGAGGTGATGAAGGTCTTGGCGCCGTTGACGAGGTAGTAGCTGGCGCCGTCGCTGCCTCGAATCAACTCGGCGGCCGTGCGGAGGCCCGCGACGTCGGACCCGCCGCCGGGCTCGGTCACCGCGAGGGCGCCGATCGTCTCGCCGGCCAGGGTGGGACGGACGAACCGGTCCACGAGGTCGGCGTTGCCGCTGGCCGCGATGTGGGGCAGCGCGATGCCGCCGGTGAAGAGTCCGGCCATGAGTCCGCTGGAGGCGCCAGCCTCGAAGAAGGCCTCCTGCACGGCGACCGTGTCGGCCAGGTCCCCGCCCTCACCGCCGACGTGCTCGGGGAAGCCGATCCCGAGCAGACCCTGCTCGGCAGCCTTCAGGTGCAGCTCGCGCGGGATCTCACCCGTGTCCTCCCACACCTGGAGGTTCGGCGCGATCTCGCGACGCACGAACTCCGCCACGCTCGCGCGCAGCGCCGCTCGGTCGGTGGTGGAGCGCCCGGCCGTCACAGCAGGGCGTCCTCGATGGCGACGTGGCGCGACCGGATCCACTCCCCGAGGCCCTTGGCCTGCGGGTCGAAGCGGGTCGAGGCGGCGACGCCGTCGCCCAACAGGCCGCGGATGACGACGTTGACGGCCCCGAGATTGGGCAGGGCGTGGACCTCGACGTCGAGGTCGGCCGCCTCGGGCACGAGCTCGCGGACCGTGCCTGCGGTGACCAGCCCGGCCAGCCAGGCCACCCGGTCGGCGTACAGGTCCGGCCGGTCGTCGTGGGCGACCCACAGGCCGATGTTGGCGTCGCCGCCCTTGTCGCCCGAGCGCGCGTGCACGAACGCCCCGAGCGGCACTCGCCTGGTGGGGATGTCCGCGGCGGCGGGGTACGGCGACTCCGACCGCCCCTTGTCGGTGGCAGGAGGCAGGGTGGAAACCGGGGGGTCCCCCACGACCTCGGTGGTCCCGTCTGCGTGGACGACCGTGTGCTGGACGACCGAGCGGTCGACGTACTCCGCCCGGTAGATCCCGAAGGGGGTCGCAGCCCCGGGTGGCGCGGTCATCGTGAAGCCTGGGTAGGAGCCGAGGGCGAGCTCGACGGCAGCGCTGGTGAAGGGCCGGCCGACCGGTCCGGGCTGGGGGTCCTTGACCGTGCAGCGCAGCAGGACCGACGCAGCCTCCTCGGAGTCGGCGTCCTGGATGGGGGGCACCGGCTGCGACCACGCGACCTCGGCCGGCGGAGTGGTGAGCGCGGCGGTCAGCTGGTTGCGCACCCAGTCGGCCTTGGCCTCGACGTCGAGCCCGGTCAGCACGAACTCGACCGAGTTGCGCCAGCCGCCGAGCTCGTTGACGCAGACCTTCAGCTGCGCGGGCGGCGCTTCCCCGCGGACTCCGCTGATCGCGACGCGGTCGGGTCCGACCTGGGCGAGCGTGATCGAGTCGAGGTGGGTGGTGACGTCCGGTCCGAGGTAGCGGGTCGACTGGACCTCGTAGACCAGTTGGGCGGTGACGGTGTCGAGGGTGACCGCACCGCCGGTGCCGTCGTGCTTGGTGATGATGCAGGACCCGTCGGCGGCGATCTCCGCGAGCGGGAAGCCGAGTGGGCGGCTGCGGTCGGGCAGCGACAGGAACCCCGAGAAGTTGCCCCCCGTGGCCTGGGTGCCGCACTCGAGCACGTGCCCGGCCACGACCGCACCGGCCAGGGCGTCGTGGTCGTCGGCATCCCAGCCGTGGTGGGCAGCAGCAGCGCCGAGGACGAGCGAGGCGTCGGTCACGCGGCCGGTGACCACGATGTCCGCGCCGGCCCGCAGCGCGGCCGCGATGCCGAACCCGCCGAGGTAGGCGTTGGCCGTCAGGGCGCCTTCCCAGAGGCCCAGCGGGCGCAGGTCGTCCCCGGCGACGTGGGCGATCCTGGGTGCCAGCCCGCGCCCGTCCGCGACCTCGCGCAGCTTCTCGGCCAGGCCAGCCGGGTTGAGGCCGCCGGCGTTGCTGACGATCCTCACCCCACGCTCGAGCGCGAGCCCCATGCAGTCCTCGAGCTGTCGCACGTGCGTGCGCGCGTAGCCGAGCGCGGGGTCCTTCATCGTGTCCTTGCCGAGGATCAGCAGGGTGAGCTCGGCGAGGTAGTCGCCGGTCAGCACGTCGAGGTCGCCGCCTTCGAGCATCTCGCGCATGGCACTGAGCCGGTCGCCGTAGAAGCCCGAGCAGTTGCCGATCCGCAGGACCTCCCTCATGCCGCACCCCGTCCAGCGCCGGGCGGCCCCGCGAAGCACTGGGCGATGTCGAGCCAGCGGTCGGCGTCCGGCCCGGAGGCGTTCAGGTCGGTGGCGGATCGGTGGGTGCGCTGGGTGGCCAGCAGGCACAGGTCGAGTGCCGACCCGGTCACCGTCTGCGCAGCGTCCTCCGGCCCGAACGTCCACACGTCGTCGTCCGGGGCGACCAGGTCGATCCGGAACGGCTCGGTCGGCGCCGGGAGCGAGTTCGTGATGAAGGCGAAGTCGCGGGTGCGTACGGCGAGGTGCGTGATGTGGCGGAGCCTCCCGGTCGCCGCCAGCTCTGCGCCCAGGGCCTCGTGCACGTCCAGGCTGTGCGCCCACGTCTCCATCAGCCGGGCCGTGGCCATGGAGGTCGCTGACATCGGCGGTCCGAACCACGGCATCTTTCCTGCGCCGTACGCCGCAAGCGTGCTCACCAGGGACCAGCGAGCCGCCCGCCAGCGGACCAGCAGCTCAGCCGGGTCCGCCTCGGCACCGGCAAGCGCCTCGGTGTCGACGAACCCGGCCGGGTCGGCCAGGGCACGCAGGACGACGGCGTCCCAGCCGTCCTTGTCGGTGGCGGCGAGGACCGCCACCTCGTCGGTCCAGGCCAGGTGGGAGACCTGGCTGGCGACGTCCCACCCGGGCGCGGGGGTCGGCGTGCGCCATGCCTCCGCGTCGAGGTCGGCGACGAGGGCCTCGAGCACGTCGCCCTCGGCCGTCAGGTCCGTGAGCACGGTCGTGAGGACGTCGTTCATGTCAGGGTCCCGTCGGCGTTGTCGATCGGAGAAGCGGAGCGGAGGAGGTCGGGAACGTCCTGGGGCGAATCCAGCTCCCGGTCGAGGACATCGGCCCAGTGGTCGAGGATGCGACGACGCCGGGCGGCGTCGTCGGAGATGCTGTTGGCGAGGCCGAGGCCGCGCACGAGGTCGAGGGTGGCCTGCACCAGCTCGCGCGCTCCGGGGCGCGACTCGTCCGCCCCGAGTGCTGCCACGGTGAGCCGGTGGGTCTCGCGCCCCACCCGCGCCTCCAGCGGTTGCACCGCGGCCAGCAGCGCCTCGTCCGTGCGCGCCGCGACCCAGAGCTCGAGCGCGGCGGTGAAGACCGGCGAGGTGAAGTGCTCAGCGAGCAGGTGGAGCACCCGCCGGAGTCGAGTGATGCGCTCCGGAGTGGAGGGAGCCGCCTGATCACTCGCCTCGGCGAGGTCCGCGATCTTCTCGCGCAGCTTGGCGCCGCGCATCTGCGTGACGTGCTCGACGGCTGCGACGACGAGGTCGATCTTCGTCGGGAAGTGGTGCAGCTGGGCCCCGCGGGAGACGCCGGCACGCTCGCTGACCAGGGTCGTCGACGTCCCCGAGTAGCCCCGCTCGACGATGCACTCGACCGTGGCTTCCAGCAGTCGCAACCGCATGGTGCGGGTGCGCTCCTCCTGAGGGATGCGGGTCGTCGTCACCGCCCCATCGTGGGGTCGAAACAACAAACAGTCAAGCCTGCTTTTTTGTCTTGGGCCCTGGCTGCTTACAGACTGCACTCGGGTTCTGTCATGTTCACCCGGGTTGCAGGCCGGGTGAACGTTCGATTCCCCCGGGTAGCCGGGGGATCGACCAGGGCAGTCAGGTCAGGCGCGCCGCCAGCGGCAGTCGCGACCGCGCGGTCAGCCCCATGATCAGCGCCGCGAGCAGCGGCAGCGCGACCACGAGGCCACCGATGAGCAGCCAGGGGATGTCGAGGTAGGGGCCGGTGTCGTCGCAGACCAGCATGCCGTTGTCGGTCGCAGTGCACATGCTGCCCATCGTCGTGAGCGGATAGGTGATGGCCACCCCGGGGATGAATCCCACCAACGCCCCCAGCACGGCACCGACGAAGCCGACCATCAGGGCGTAAGACGCAGCCACACCTCGCCTCGATCGCGGCGCCGCTCCGACAGCAGCCAGGGTCGCGAGGTCCGGCCTCGCGTCGGACAGCGCCAGGAAGGTTGCCGTCAGGGTCCCGCCCAGCATCAGCACCCCGCCCAGGGTGAAGAGGATCAGGAGCAGGATGAAGGTCTCGACCGGCGGCTGATAGCCGCGCTCGACGTACCGCGACGCGCCGGTCGCGATGCCGGCGAGACTCTCGGTCAGGTCTTCCTGCTCCTCCTCGGAGATGTGGGCATCCTCGAGGTAGTAGCCCACGGTGGTGACGGGGACGCCCGTCTCCTCCGCCGGCGCGGGGGGCAGGAGGAGCTGCACCGGCACGATGCCCGGCAGGTCGACGTACAGCGCGGGCCAGGTCAGCTCGGAGGTGCTGGCCTTGCCGCCGTCCGGGGGGTAGACGACCTTGCTCACGACTAGCGTCTCGGCGTCCACCCGATTCTGGTTGTTGACCTCGGCCCGGCCGTACGGGGGCGGCCATGATCGCGGTGCGCTGCTGGCCGCCACGTCGAT